>NZ_RBLN01000406.1:0-1327 GCF_003989405.1 Micrococcus sp. HSID17227
GTTGAGCAGGGCCAGCGCGGCGCGCGAGTCCGAGTGGATGGTGACCCGGCCGCCGGGGGTGCCCGCCCACGCGCAGATCACGTGCCCCAGCACGAGCGCCTCGAGTTCCACCTCGAGCGGCATCGTGGCCCCGGCCACGGCCTGCACGGCCCACATGCTCGGCCCGGCGACGGCGGCCGCCCCGCCGATGCGGGAGCCGCGCAGCACGGAGCCGTCCACGTACACGTCCGTCACGTCCGCCTCGTCCGCGAACGTGAGGCTGTGGGTCACCCCGGGCAGGTTGCGGCGCAGGAAGCGGTCCGTGCGGCGGCGGGAGAGGAAGACGCCGGAGGAGCGGCGCAGCGCGTCCTCCTCCTCCTGGGCGGCCTCGATGGCCTCGAGCGGGATCCGGGCCGCGCCCGTCTGGGCGACCGTCTCCGGGTCCACGTCCGGCAGCAGGTAGCTGGAGCGCTGCGTGCCCACGGGGGACTCGTCGAGCCGGTAGGAGACCACGCGCGTGTCCACGGGGGCGAGGACCTCGAGCAGGGCGAGCAGCTCGGCGTCCCGGTCCGAGCGCAGCCGCACGATCACCGGGCGCTCCGGTGGCAGGTCGACGGTGACGGTGGACCAGAAGACGCTCAGATGCGCCGTGCCGACCATCCCGGTGTAGACGTGGCCGCGGACGTCGTCGCCGAGCTCGCGCAGCTCGAGCTCGCGGGCCACGTAGACGATGCCCCCCGTCGTCGGATGCAGGTCCAGGCGGAGGGCGGGGCCGTGGTCCACGCCGGGCAGCATGGCCAGCGGGCTGGCCACCACGCGGACGCCGTCCCGGCGGATCCGGGTGCGCGGCGGGGAGGGGCGGGGGACGACGGGGCCGGTGCGCGTGAGGTCGACGCCGTTCCGGTCCCGCGGGGTGCCCCGAGGCCGGCGGGCACGGACCACGCGCAGCGGGCGGTGCTGCTCCTCCGCCTTGGCGCCCGGGCCACGGAAGTCCCAGCCCACGTCGACGAGCGCCGCGGGGTGTGCGGGCTCGACGTCGTGATGCAGCGTCCGGTCCACGACCGTCCGCGGGTGGTTGATCCGTGCTCCCATGGCTTCGCCGGCTGTGTCGAAGGGGACCGCGCCGGAACTGTGAGCCGGGTCCGGCGGGCCATGCTGGTCCTGCGGCGGTCGGGCGGGATCGCCGTGGACGAAGGGGACGACCCGTCCCGACCTGTTCTGCTCTGGGCGACCTTACCGAGCGCACCTGTGAGGAGGCAGGTCTCCTCTCCTCGGCCTCCCGCGCGGCCGCGTCGGACGAGGCGTCAGAGCGGGTCCGTGCGGTGCCGCTGCACGTCCGGGCCGGTCG
>NZ_RBLN01000407.1:0-1341 GCF_003989405.1 Micrococcus sp. HSID17227
CAGGGCGGGACCGCCCGGCGCGCCGGGCAGCGGGGGCAGGGCGGGGGCGGTGCTCATGCGGCCAGTGTAGGAAGGGCGCTCGGCTCCCGTTCCGACGGGCGCCGGCGGGGTGGGGCTCCCGCGGCGGCGCCGACGCTCAGACGGCGCGGAGGTAGCCGAGGGCTCGGGCCAGGTCCACGGCGCGGTCGTGGGCGCCGAGCACCTCCTCCAGGCCGGCGACGACGGCGGTCGTCACCTCCTCGGTGAGATGCCAGTCGACGGTGAACGGGTCGTCGAAGCGCGCCCACGCCGTGCCCACGGCCGCGAGCGCGCGGGTCATCTCCGTGAGGTCCCGGAAGACCGGTCGCGGCTCGTCCAGGCGGTCCTCCCAGCCCTCGTCTCCCGGGGCCATGAGCACCTGACCGGTGGAGGCCGCGTGGATGAACGGGTCGGCGCCCTGCTTGGCCACCACCGTCCAGTCCTCGTTCCAGTCCACCAGCAGGGCACCGGTGCGGTGGTTCCACCGGTAGCCGGCCTGCTCGTCCCAGAGGCGGTCCAGCGGGAAGAACATCACGGGCAGGCCGAGGGTGTCGATCTCCAGCCACTCCGGCCCCACGTAGCGGTAGAAGTCGGCCAGGTCCGGGGCGAGGGGCTCCTCGGCGGCCCACTCGATGGGCTCCTGCCGGCTCAGCCGGCCGAACGGGGCCAGGGCGTCCCGGGCGGCCAGCAGGTCCTCGGCCGAGAGACGGGGCCGGGCGCCCGGTTCGACGCCCGGGCCGGGCGCCGAGCCGGTGGAGTCGCGGAGGGCCGGGCGATGTCCGTGGGCGGGGGGCACGCGGGTCATGGCCCCAGGCTAGGCAGGCGGCTCAGGGGCGCGGAGGACGGGACGGCGACGGAGGCGTGACCGTCCGATGAAGCCTGCATGACGGCTGCGCGTCCGACACAATGGAACCCATGCCCCCCACCACCCGCGCCCCGCGCCGCCTCCCCTCGTGGACGTGGTGGCTGGCGCTGGCCGCGTGCGTGGCCGGCGTCGTGCTGGTCTACGCCGCCCTGGTGTGGTCCTCCGCCGGCCAGGTGCTCGAGTACCAGGTGTTCCGCGCCGTCGAGGAGCGCTACGGGGACACCGTGCCGGACGTGGCCTCCCAGGTGGTGCGGATCCTGCCGCTCGGGCTGGCGGTCGGCATGGCGCTGGCCTCGCTCGGCGCGCTCGCCGTGGCCCGGTGGCGGCGGCGGGGGCTGCTCGCCCTCCTCGTGCTGGCCGGGTCCAACCTCACCACGCAGCTGCTCAAGGCGGCGCTTCCGCGGCCCGAGCACGCCGACGGGGTCCCGTGGTCCGGCGGCAACTCACTGCCCTCGGGC
>NZ_RBLN01000408.1:0-1331 GCF_003989405.1 Micrococcus sp. HSID17227
ATGGACTCCGTGCACCCGGGCGGCCTCGGGGGCACCTACGGGGGCAACCCCGTCGCCACGGCGGCGGCGCTCGCCGTGTTCGAGGCCGTCGAGGAGGGCGGTCTCCTGGAGAAGGCCCGCCGGATCGGCGTCGGCGGCGGGCCGCCGGGCGTCGTCGTCCGTCACGCCGGGCACCCCGGCCACGGTCTCGCCGGTCTCGCGGAGCACGCCGAGCAGCTGGCGCATGTCCGCGAGCGCGGAGCGGCCGGTCTGGCCGATGGTCTCGAGCGCGGTGACCGCGAGCGCGGGCTTGGCGGCGGCGGCGTACCGGGCGCCGTCGGCCTGGGAGATGATCACCTGCAGGGAGTGGGCGACGATGTCGTGCATCTCCCGGGCGATGTGGCTGCGCTCGTCGGCGGCGGCGAGCTCGCGCTCCTGCCGGGACTGCACCTCGAGGCGGTGGGCGCGGTCCTCGAGGGCGCGCACGGTGAGGCGGCGGTTGCGCACGACGTCGCCGAACGCCCACGCGGTGAGCACCATGAGCCCGCAGCCGATCGCCATGATGACCATGGCCAGCGGCTCCGCGGGGGAGCGGACGGTGAGGCCGTCGGGGGTGACGAACTGCGCCGGGAACAGCCACACCTTCACCCCGTTGGCCACGCCGCCGACCAGCCCCGTGAGGAGCCCGGCCACGGAGATGCTCCGGGGCGCGTTCGCGGCGAGGTTGTAGACGGTGAGCGGCACCATCAGCAGGGACAGGCTGAACTCGGGCCCGGCGAGCAGGTGCAGGACGGCCGCGGCCGTCACGACGGCGGCCGAGGCCACCGGGCGCACCCGGCGCACGGCCCACGGCAGGACCATGCCGGCCCCGGCCAGGAGGGAGACGGCCGTCTGCCGGCCCTGGGGGTCCGGGGCGACCATCGGCCCGAGCGCGATCCACGGCAGCGCCACGAGCACGGTGAACAGTGCCGCGGCGGCCATCACGTCGGTGCGCACGGGGTGCAGGCGCGTCCACTGGTCGAGGCGGCGCAGGGGGTTCACGCGGGCCAGCCTAGGCCGCAGGCCGAGGGGCCGGCGTCAGTCCGCGGGATGATCCGGGACGGTCCTCAGGGCGCGAGGGAGGCGAGGACGTCGGCGGCCGGCGCCTCACGGACCCGGTGCGCCTCGGTGCCGGCCCACAGGTGGACGCGTTCGAGGTCGCCGACGGCCGCGGCGGCGGCGCGCAGCCCCTTCGTCAGGACGTTGACCTCGGGGTACGCGGCGGGGGCGTCCGGGTGCTCCGCCATGAACGCGGTGGCCAGCGACCGCGCCCACCGCCCCGTGTAGGCGCGGGTCAGGGCGGTGCGGGCCCG
>NZ_RBLN01000409.1:0-1434 GCF_003989405.1 Micrococcus sp. HSID17227
GGGCGTGTCAGATGGTCTGTGTAAGCCGTACCGAGAGGAACGGTAAGAATCATGACCATGATCGACGAGAAGAACCCAGGCGAGCCCTCGGGCCAGGACCTGGTCGAGCAGCTGAAAGCCTCAGGGCAGCTTGATGCCCTGTTCGCGCAGATCGACGCGGGCGGCGTCGAGCTCACCGGTGACGGCGGGTTCGTGCCCGCGCTGGTCAAGGCCGCGCTCGAGCGGGGCCTGCAGGCCGAGCTGACCAGCCATCTGGGCTACGAGAAGGGCTCGAGCGAGGCGCCGAAGCACGCCAACTCCCGCAACGGGACCACCCCGAAGACCGTGGAGTCCGAGGTCGGGCCGATCGAGCTGGACGTCCCGCGAGACCGGGGCGGGTCGTTCACCCCGCGCCTGGTGCCCAAGGGCCAGCGGCGCCTCGGGGGCCTGGATGACATGATCATCAGCCTCTATGCCGGCGGAATGACGATCCGGGACATCCAGCACCACCTGGCCTCCACGATCGGCACGGACCTGTCGCACGAGACGATCTCCAACATCACCGACGCCGTGAGCGAAGAGGTCCTGGCGTGGCAGTCGCGGCCGCTGGAGGAGTTCTATCCGGTGATCTATCTCGACGCAATCCGGATCAAGATCCGAGAGAACAGCCAGGTCCTCAACCGTGCCGCCTACATCGCCGTCGGCGTGGACCTCGAGGGCATCAAGCACGTGCTGGGGATCTGGGTCCAGGACACCGAGGGCTCGGCGTTCTGGGCCCACGTCTGCGCCGATCTCGCCAACCGGGGCGTGCAGGACGTGCTGATCGTGTGCTGCGACGGGCTCAAGGGCCTGCCGGAGGCGATCGAGGCGACGTGGCCGGACTCGATGGTCCAGACCTGCGTGGTTCACCTGATCCGGGCCGCGATGCGGTTCGTGGCCTACCAGGACCGCAAGAAGGTCGCCGCCGCGCTGAAGCCGATCTACACCGCCCCCAACGAAGAGACCGCGAGGAAGGCGCTGGCCGAGTTCGAGGCCTCCGAGCTCGGCACGAAGTACCCGTCTGCAGCCGCGACCTGGGCGAACTCCTGGGAGCGGTTCATCCCGTTCCTGCAGTTCCCACCCATGCTCCGCAAGGTCATCTACACGACCAACAGCATCGAGTCGCTGAACTTCCAGCTACGGAAGGTGACCAAGAACCGCGGCCACTTCCCCTCGACCGAGGCGGCGGTGAAGCTGCTCTGGCTGGCGATCTGCAACATCGAAGACAAACGCGCCGCCGAACGCGCTCGGGACCGGGGCAAACCCGCCGGCCAGCGCAAAGCCCAGGGCCGGCTCGTCGAAGGCCAGGCCGTCACGAACTGGAAGCAGGCCCTCGCCCAGCTCGCCGCGGCCTACCCCGACCGGATCAACCCCTACCTGTGACCACCCCGCTTACACAGACAAGTTGACACGCCC
>NZ_RBLN01000410.1:0-1428 GCF_003989405.1 Micrococcus sp. HSID17227
AGTTGAGTCCCGGATAGTGGTGTAACCCTCCCCGGTGGCCACGACCATCTTCGAGACGGACGCGGTCACCGTGGGAGCCTTCGAGCGAACCTTCCACAGCACTCTCGAAAGGACATCACCACGATGACCGCTCCTCATATTGTCGACCCTGAACGGCTGCTGCGCGAAGCTCTCGGGGAGGCCTCTCCCGATCTGTTGCGCCACCTGCTGCAGACCGTGATCAACGCACTGCTCTCCGCCGACGCTGACGCGGTCTGCGGGGCCGAGTACGGCAAGCCCTCCGAACATCGGACAGCGCAGCGCAACGGCTACCGCCACCGACCCCTGGACACCCGCGCCGGCACGATCGATGTGGCCATCCCCAAACTCCGGGCCGGCACGTACTTCCCCGAATGGCTGCTCGAGCGCCGCAAACGGGCCGAGTCCGCACTGATCACCGTGGTCGCGGACTGCTACCTGGCCGGGGTCTCGACCCGGCGCATGGACAAGCTCGTACGGCAGCTGGGCATCGACTCGCTCTCGAAGTCCCAGGTCAGCCGGATGGCACAGGAGTTGGACGAGCACATCGAGGCTTTCCGCCACCGGCCTCTGGGCGAGGCCGGCCCGTTCGTGTTCCTCGCCGCCGACGCCCTGACCATGAAGGTGCGTGAGGGCGGGCGTGTGGTCAACGCGGTGGCCATGGTCGCCACCGGGGTCAACGCGGACGGGCGCCGCGAGGTCCTCGGGCTGAGGGTGGCCACCACGGAGTCCGGGGCGGGGTGGAACGAGTTCTTCGCGGATCTGGTGGCCCGGGGGCTGGCCGGGGTGGCACTGGTGACCTCGGACTCCCATCGCGGCCTCGTGGAAGCAGTGGCGGCGAACCTGCCCGGGGCCGTGTGGCAACGCTGCCGCACCCATTACGCGGCGAATCTGATGGCCGTGACCCCGAAGAGCATGTGGCCGGCGGTGAAGGCCATGCTGCACAGCGTGTATGACCAGCCCGACGGGCCGGCCGTGCACGCCCAGTTCGAGCGCCTGTTGGACTACGTGCAGGACAGGTTGCCCGCGGTGGCCGCCCACTTAGACGCCGCTCGACAGGACATCCTCGCGTTCACCTCGTTCCCGAGGGACGTGTGGTGCCAGATCTGGTCGAACAACCCCGCCGAGCGGCTGAACCGGGAGATCCGGCGCCGCACGGACTCGGTGGGGATCTTCCCGAACCGGGATGCCGTGGTGCGCCTGGTCGGGGCCGTGCTGGCCGAGCAGACAGATGAATGGGCCGAAGGCCGCCGGTATCTCGGCCTGGAACTGCTCGCCCGGTGCCGTGAGCCCCTGACCACGGAGCAAGAGACCGTGATGAGCACGGAGGTGATGCCGACCCTGCAGACCTGACAGGTACAAGCCCCCTACAACCTCGAAGACGGTTACACCACTTCCAGGGACTTGACC
>NZ_RBLN01000411.1:0-1276 GCF_003989405.1 Micrococcus sp. HSID17227
AGCTCGGCGTCCTGGAACACGAACCCCACGGACGTGGCCCGCAGCCGCGCCCGGCGCCGGTCCGGGAGGGCGGAGGCGTCGACGTCGCCCAGGCGCACCACGCCCGCCGAGGGCGTGAGCATAAGCCTCAGCACGTACAGCAGCGTGGACTTGCCGCGCCCGGACGGGCCGGTGAGCGCGGAGAAGGGCCTGCACGTGGCGATCGACGCCGCCCGGATCGCGGGCATGGAGCTGCACTTCGCCGGGCCGATCTCGGACGAGGAATACCACGCCCGCGAGGTCGTGCCGCGGCTCGGCCCGGACACCGTCTACCACGGCCACCTCGACCATCACGCGCTGCCGCACATGCTGGCCACGGGCGAGGTCTTCCTGGCCACCCCCCTGTGGGCCGAGCCGTTCGGGCTCGCCGTGGTCGAGGCCATGGCGCTCGGCGTGCCGGTGGCCGCGCTGCTCAGCGGCGCGATGGGGGAGATCGTCGCCCCGCAGGCCGGCGCACTGGCCGTGCACCACACGGCGCAGGAGCTCGCGGTCTCGATCCGTCACGCCCGCCGCAAGGACCGGGGACGCGTGCGCGCGTGGGCCTGCCGGTTCAGCGCGGAGACCATGGTGGAGGGCTACGTGGACCTGCTCGAGCAGGCCGCCGAGGACGCCCGTGACCTCGCCGCCGCCGAGGACGCGTATGGGTTCGACCCGCAGGGGGTCCCGCGCCCGTCCGCCGATGCGGCGGACCTGGAGTCCCTCTGATGGCTCCGGCCCGCAGGCGGGTCCTCTACTACGCCCACCAGCACGGGGCGGGGCACCTGCGGCACGCCGCCGGCCTGGCGTCGACCGGGGCGTTCGACGTGACGGTCGTGACCGCCCATCCCCGGGCGGCCGAACTGCTGCCCGCGGACGTCCCCGTCATCCCGCTGCCCTCGGACCTCGTGCCCGGCCACCAGCAGCCGGCCCGCTCACCCCTGCACTGGTCCCCGGTGGGGCCCGAGATCCGGGCGCGCTTCGACGCCCTCCACGCGGCGGCGCAACGGGTGGACCCGGACGTGTGCGTGGTGGACGTGTCCGTGGAGGCCGCCCTGTTCCTGCGCCTGGCGGGCTGGCCCGTGCTGCACCGCCGCATGCACGGCGAGCGCACCGACCCCGCGCACGCCCTCGTCTATGCCGAGGCCGACGGCCTCTTCGCCCACTACGCCGCCGAGCTCGAGGTCCCCGCCTGGCGCGCCGTCCACGCGGACCGGGTCACCTACCTCGGGGTCGCGGACGTCACCGGCCGGCTCGGCAC
>NZ_RBLN01000412.1:0-1416 GCF_003989405.1 Micrococcus sp. HSID17227
GGTCAAGTCCCTGGAAGTGGTGTAACGACCTTCAAGGCATGAGAGTCAGGCCAGGGTCGGCATCACCTCCGCGCTCGCTCCGGTTGTCGAGGGGGTGTCCGGGTCCTGGTTAGAGCAGCGGGCCAACAACTCGAGTCCGAGATAGCGGCGGCCTTCGGCCCATTCATCGGTCTGTTCGGCCAGCACGGCCCCTACGAGCCGGATCACGGCGTCTCGGTTCGGGAAGATCCCTACCGCGTCCGTGCGTCGCCGGATCTCCCGGTTCAGCCGCTCGGCGGGGTTGTTCGACCAGATCTGGGACCACACGTCCCTCGGGAACGAGGTGAACGCGAGGATGTCCTCTCGTGCTGCATCGAGGTGCCCAGCCACCGCGGGCAGCCGATCGGTCACGTAGTCCAACAGGCGCTCGAACTGGGCATGCACCGCCGGCCCGTCGGGCTGGTCATACACGCTGTGGAGCATGGCCTTCACCGCCGGCCACATGCTCTTCGGGGTCACCGCCATCAGATTCGCCGCGTAGTGCGTGCGGCACCGTTGCCACACGGCCCCGGGCAGGTTCGCCGCCACTGCTTCCACGAGACCGCGGTGGGAGTCCGAGGTCACCAGTCTCACCCCGGCCAGGCCACGGGCCACCAGATCCGCGAAGAACTCGTTCCACGCCGCCCCGGACTCTGTGGTGGCCACCCTCAGCCCGAGGACCTCACGGCGCCCGTCGGCGTTGACCCCGGTGGCGACCATGGCCACCGCGTTGATCACCCGACCGCCCTCACGCACCTTCATGGTCAGGGCGTCGGCGGCGAGGAACACGAACGGGCCGGCCTCGCCCAGAGGCCTGTGACGGAAAGCCTCGATGTGCTCGTCGAGCTCTTGGGCCATCCGGCTGACCTGGGATTTCGAGAGGGAGTCGATGCCGAGCTGACGTACGAGCTTGTCCATGCGCCGGGTCGAGACGCCGGCCAGGTAGCAGTCAGCGACCACGGTGATCAACGCGGACTCGGCACGTTTGCGGCGCTCGAGGAGCCATTCGGGGAAGTACGTGCCGGCCCGGAGTTTGGGGATGGCCACATCGATCGTGCCGGCGCGGGTGTCCAGGGGTCGGTGCCGGTAGCCGTTGCGTTGTGCGGTACGGCTCTGGGAGGCCTGGCCGTACTCGGCGCCGCAGACCGCGTCCGCGTCGGCGGAGAGCAGGGCGTTGATCACGGTCTGCAGCAGGTGGCGTAACAGATCGGGAGAGGCCTCCCCGAGAGCTTCGCGCAGAAGGCGTTCAGGGTCGACAATGTGTGGAGCGGTCATCGTGGTGATGTCCTTTCAAGAGTGCTGTGGAAGGTTCACTCGAAGGCTCCCACGGTGACCGCGTCCGTGAAGGGGACGGTGTTGGCGACCGGGGAGGGTTACACCACTATCAGGGACTCAACT
>NZ_RBLN01000413.1:0-1414 GCF_003989405.1 Micrococcus sp. HSID17227
GGTCAAGCCCCTCGGAGTGGTGTAGCGATCTTTCATGTAGGGGTCAGGCGGTGAGGGCTGTCAGGGGGTCGGTGGTCACCTCGCTTCCGGTGTTCGCGACGGTGGTGAGCCGGCAGCGGGTGAGGACCTCGAGGCCCAGGTAGCGGCGGCCTTCGGCCCACTCGTCGGTCTGCTCGGCCAGCACGGCCCCCACCAGGCGGACGATGGCTTGCCGGTTGGGGAAGATCCCGACCGCGTCCGTGCGGCGCCGGATCTCCCGGTTCAGCCGCTCGGCGGGGTTGTTGGACCAGATCTGGGCCCAGACGTCCTTGGGGAAGTTCGTGAACGCGAGGATGTCCTCACGGGCATCGGCCAGGTGCTCAGCCACCGCCGGCAGCTTCTCGGCGACGTAGTCCAGCAACCGGTCGAACTGGGCGTTCACGGCTGTGGCGTCGGGTTGGTCGTAGACGCTGTGCAGCATGGCTTTGACGGCCGGCCACATGGACTTCGGGCAGATCGACATGAGGTTCGCCGCGTAGTGGGTGCGGCACCTCTGCCAGGACGCCCCGGGCAGGTTCGCCGCGATCGCGTCCTTGAGCCCGGCGTGGGCGTCACTGGTAACCAGGCGGACCCCGCCCAGGCCCCGGGCCACCAGGTCGGCGAAGAACTCGTTCCAGGCCGCCCCGGTCTCGGCCGTGGCCACCCGCATCCCGAGGACCTCCCGGTGGCCGTCGCCGTTGACCCCGGTGGCCAGGAGCACGACCGCGTTGACCACCCGCCCGCCCTCGCGGACCTTCATGGTCAGTGCGTCGGCGGCCACGAACGTGAAGGGACCGGCCTGATCCAGGGGCCGGTGGCGGAAGGACTCCACGTGCTCGTCGAGGTCACCGGCCATCCGTGAGACCTGGGACTTCGACAGGGAGTTGATGCCCAGGGTCTTCACCAGCTTGTCCATCCGGCGGGTCGAGACTCCGGCGAGGTAGCAGTCGGCGACCACGGTGATCAGCGCGGACTCGGCCCGCTTGCGCCGCTCCAGCAGCCAATCCGGGAAGTAGGTGCCGGCGCGCAGCTTCGGCACGGCGACGTCGATCGTGCCCACGCGGGTGTCGAGGTCGCGGTGCCGGTAGCCGTTGCGCTGGGTCACCCGCTCGGGAGCAGGTCTGCCCCACTCGGCCCCGACCACTGCGTCCGCGTCGGCGGAGAGCAGCGCGTTGATCACCGTCTGCAGCAGACTGCGCATCAGATCCGGGGAGGCTTCGGACAGGGCTTCACCGAGCAGGCCGGTGGGGTCGACAATGTGAGGAGCGGTCATCGTGATGATGTCCTTTCGAGGGTGCTGTGAGAGGTGAACTCGAAAGATCTCACGGTGGCCGCGCCCTCGTCCGCAACGACGAACTCGGCCACCGAGCGTTACACCATCATGCGGGGCTCAACT
>NZ_RBLN01000414.1:0-1407 GCF_003989405.1 Micrococcus sp. HSID17227
CGGCTCGTCGAAGGCCAGGCCGTCACGAACTGGAAGCAGGCCCTCGCCCAGCTCGCCGCGGCCTACCCCGACCGGATCAACCCCTACCTGTGACCACCCCGCTTACACAGACAAGTTGACACGCCCGGCGAAGCTGGCCAGCAGGGATCTCGCCTGGTCGTCGGCCTCCCAGAGCGGGAGCACGAAGGGTTCGAAGCGGTTCTCCAACTGGTCATCGGAGCGCACCGCCAGGTAGGCCTCGCGGGTGCCGACCCCGACCAGCGGGATGCGCAGTTCGTTGCCCAGAAACCGCAGTAGGTTCAGGAACTCCCGACGGGTGTCCCCGCGACCGGCCAGCACGTTGTGCAGCTCATCAACGACCAGCATCCGCGCCCCGACCTCGCGCAGCAGGGACAAGGCGAGGCGTTCGAGCTCCACCAGACGAGGCCGGGGCCGCAGGGGTGCGCCCAGGACGGACAGGATCGCGGTGTAGAACCGCAAGGGTGATGGTTCCGAGGGCATCTGCACGCACACCACCGGGACCTGCTCCCGGTCCGGTTCGGAGCTGGGCGGGTGCTGCCGGCGGAAGCGCTCGATGATCATCGACTTGCCGTTGTTTGTCGGGCCCACCAGTAGCAGGTTGGGCATGCGCTGCTTCGCCGGCCAGCCGAGCATGGTCTCCAGACGCTCGACGGCCTCGACCGCCTTCGGGTAGCCGATCCAGCGGTCCGCGCGGATCCGCTGGACCCGCTCGGCCGCCGGCAATCGCGCCACCGGCTGCGCGGCCGGGTGCAAGTGGGACAGCTCCAGCGGCTCGTACTCGTTGGCATTCACCATTGCTCGATCTCCCCGAACCGGGCCACCACATCCAAGTCCGTTGGTACGACCGGTGGTTCCGGCACCGGGGGCGTCGGCCTCGTAGTGGTCGTCCCGGTCTGGGTGCGGCGTTGCCTCTCGCGGCGGGTGTGCTTGGTGGTCTTCTGGGCGGTCTCGGAGATGGTGCGCATCTGCTCGATCATCCGGAACAGGCCCGACTCGTCGACTTCGGTGGCCCCACGCTCGCGCAGCCGGGCCAGAGCCTGCCGGTGCTCCCACACGCTGACCGCCGGGTTCGACAACGCCCGATACGGGACCTCGATGTACGCGGTGCCCTCGGGGTCCAGCACCCAGATGCGGCTGATATCGCGCGGATCCCGCCGGATGAGGAACCGCTCCAGGGCCTCGCGGCGTGCGATCCACGGCTTGAGCGCATTGGCGAAATAGTGGACATGGTCTAGAACAAACCCGGTGCGCGTGAGCTTGGGGCGTGTCAGATGGTCTGTGTAAGCCGTACCGAGAGGAACGGTAAGAATCATGACCATGATCGACGAGAAGAACCCAGGCGAGCCCTCGGGCCAGGACCTGGTCGAGCAGCTGAAAGCCTCAGGG
>NZ_RBLN01000415.1:0-1188 GCF_003989405.1 Micrococcus sp. HSID17227
CCCCGGCCGCCGTCCTCGGACTTGTCGCCGCGCTGCTCGCGCGAGCCGTCACGGCCGTTCTCACGGTCCCGGTTGTTCTCGCGGCCGTTCTCGCGGTCGCGGTTGTTCTCGCGGCCGTTCTCGCGGTCGCGGTCCCGCCCGTTGCGGCCGTTGCGGCCGCGGCCGTTCTCGCGCCCGTTGTCGTCACGGTCCTCCCGGTCGCCGCGGCGGTCCGCGTCGTCCTCGCCCTGGGCGCCGTCGGAGCGACGGTCCTGACCCTGCTGGGCGTCGTCGTCGCCGGAGCGACGGCGATTGCGGGAGCGGCGCTCGGACTGCGGGCGGTCCTCGCCCTCGTCGCGGGTATCGGACCCCCCGGACCGATCCTGGTCCGAGGCGGTCTCCCGGGGGGCCTGCTCCGTCTGGTCCTCGCGGGCCTCGGCCTGGGGCTGCCCGTCCTGGGCGGCGGCCGGAGCGGAGGTGTCGGCGTCGGCGCGGCGCGAGCGGCGGCGGGCCGGGCGCTCGGCGGCCGGGGCGGCGTCCTGAGAGGACGCGGTGGCCGGGGCGGCCTCGGCGGCGGGGGCCGCGGGGGCCTGGGCCGCGCGCTCGGCGGCGTCGCGGTCCGCCACGGAGCCGCCGCGCTGGTGGTCGGAGATCGCGGTCACCAGGTCGGCCTTGCGCATGCGCGAGCCGCCGGCGATGCCGAGCTGAGAGGCCAGGGCCTGGAGCTGGGCGAGCTTGAGCGAGGCCAGGCCACCGCCGTTCGTCGGCGTGGTCTGTTCCGTGGATTCGGTCACGAAGGTTCCTTCTCCCTCGAATGCGGCCCGGCGGCGCGTGGCGCGTCGGGCTGCGGTGTGCATCCGGTCGGGCCGCGCAGCGGCGCCCCAGAAAACCGGGTTTCATGGTGTGAACTCATCAGTGGCGCCTCCCCTGATCGTGCGCAGTCGCTGCGTGACGGGGCGGAGGCGTCCGGACTCGACCGAGCCGGAGGGGGTCCCGCACGCCGGCCGTGCGCAGCACGGGATGGATCGCGGCGGGGTTCCGGCCGACGGCGCACGGTGCGTCCGGCCGTCACTGGCCCGGGCACCGGAGACCCGGGCCGCGCGAGGCGGTGGGGTCAGCCGTGGTGGAGTGATTCCACCCTAACACCGTCCACGGCCACGCACGGCACCAGCACGCGCCAGGAGGCCGCCCCGTCCGCCGGCAGAGCAC
>NZ_RBLN01000040.1:0-12451 GCF_003989405.1 Micrococcus sp. HSID17227
TGATCGCGGCGCGGACCGACTCGAGGTCGGCGACCGGGGACGGCGTCGCGGCGGGGGCCAGCGGTGCGGGCCGGGGACCGCCGACGAGGAAGGGGCGGTCCGCCTCCCCGAACGCGAGGTAGCGGTACACCGCCGCGTCGTCGGGGCGGGCGGGGACCTGGGCCGCGTCGGCCGTGGTGTCGCGCATGGGACGTCCTTCCGGGACAGGGGCTGCCGGACGCGTCCGGCCGCGGCCGGGCGCGGTTCGGACTCTACCAGCGGCCCCCGGCGCACTTTCGTTCGGGAAACGGCGGCCCCTGGCGCACTTTCGTTCGGGAAACGGCGGCCGGGACGTCGACGGCGCGGCCACAACCTACGATGTACGACATGAGCCTCCACGAGACCTCCCTGCCGGGCATCGGCGTGCGCCGCGAGCTGGCCCTCGCCGACGGCCGCCGCATCGGCGTGGTCACCCACCGCGACGGCCAGACCGAGCTGATCCTCTCCGATGCCGAGGACCCGGACGCCTGCGCGACCTCGCTCCCCCTGACCCTCGAGGAGGCGTCCGCCCTGGGCGCGCTCCTGTCCGGGCCGCGACTGGTCTCCCAGCTCCAGGAGGAGCACGCGGACCTGCCCGGCATCACCACCCGTCAGCTGATCCTGCCGTCCGACTCCCCGTACGCGGGCGAGGTGCTCGGGGCGACCCGCATGCGCACGCGCACCGGCGTCTCGATCGTCGCCGTCGTCCGCTCCGGCGTCACCCACGCCTCCCCCGCCCCGACCATGCTCCTCGAGGGCGGCGACCTGCTCGTGGTGGTCGGCACCAGCGAGGGCCTCCGGAAGGCCGAGCGGCTGCTGGCCGCCTGAGGCCCCCGTGGACACCACGCTGATCGCCCTGATCGAGCTCGGGGCCGTGCTCCTGCTGCTCGGCGCCCTCGGCCGGTTCGCCGGAAAGATCGGCATGTCCCCCGTCCCGCTGTACCTGCTGGGCGGACTCATGGTCGGCGTCGGCGGGCTGCTGTTCACCCACGTCGACGCGGCCGGTGTCGCGCACAACCCTATGGAGCCCATCGAGGAGTTCAGCCGACTGGCCGGTGAGATCGGCGTCGTGCTCCTGCTGCTCATGCTCGGCGTGGAGTACTCGGCCCGTGAGCTCGTCGGCGGGCTGCGCGGCTCCTGGCGGGCCGGTGTGCTGGACATCGTCCTGAACTTCACCCCCGGAGCGGTGGCCGGGCTGCTGCTCGGCTGGGGGCCGGTGGGTGCCCTCGTGCTGGGCGGCATCACCTACATCTCCTCCTCCGGCATCATCGCGAAGGTCCTCAGCGACCTCGGCCGCGTCGGCAACCGCGAGACCCCCGTGCTGCTGTCCGTGCTCGTGTTCGAGGACCTGGCCATGGCGGTCTACCTGCCCGTGATGACGGCGCTCGCGGCGGGCACCGCCTTTGTCTCCGGTCTGAAGGCGGCGGGCGTCGCGCTCGTCGTCGTCGCCCTCGTGCTGGGGGTGGCGGTGCGGTACAGTCCCCAGATCTCGCGGCTGCTGCACTCGGACGAGCAGGAGACCTTCCTGCTCACGGTGCTGGGGCTGGCGCTCGTCGTCGCAGGCGTGGCCGGGGCGCTGCAGGTCTCGGCGGGTGTGGGCGCGTTCCTGCTGGGCATCGCGATCTCCGGAGCGGCCGCCAAACAGGCCCGCGCCGTGCTCGAGCCGCTGCGCGACCTCTTCGCCGCCCTGTTCTTCGTGCTGTTCGGCATGAGCGTGGATCCGCGCACCCTGCCGCCCGTGCTGCTGGCCGCGCTGGCCCTGACCCTCGTCACGGCCGCCACGAAGGTGGCCACGGGCTACCTCGCCGCGCGCGGGGCGGGGATCGGCGTGGCCGGCCGCTGGCGCGCGGGGGCGGCCCTGACGATCCGCGGGGAGTTCTCCATCGTGATCGCCGGGCTCGCCGCGTCGGCGGGTGGCGTGCCACCGGAGATGACCGCGTTCGCGACGGCCTATGTGCTCGCCCTGGCGGTCGCCGGGCCGGTGCTCATGCGGTACGCGGACGCGTTCGGTCGCTCGCGCGCCCGGGCGGCGACGCGGCGGGTGCGGTCGCGCGAGGCCGGCGCGGCGGACCCGGTGCACTGACGTACGGGTCCGCGGGGCTCGATGACGACGCGGGGCCGGTGCACCGGCCGGGCTGGTGTATCGTGGTGCCCGCGCCGCAGGCGGAAACCGAGCGGTTGCGCGGGCGTAGCTCAATGGTAGAGCGCTTGCTTCCCAAGCAAGATACGCGGGTTCGATTCCCGTCGCCCGCTCCACACCACGACGGCCCCGGGCCCCTCACGCGAGGGACCCGGGGCCGCGTCGGTCCACACCGTCGCGCTCAACGGCCCGCACGGATCTCGCGCAGCCGGCGTTCCAGGTCGACCGGCAGGTCTGCGGCGAAGCGCGGGTCGAGGTCGGGCCCGGCGTCCGCCAGTCGGTAGACGCCGTCGGCGCGGTCGAGGAACCCGTAGTCCACGAGTTCGCGACGCAGCGTGGCCACGTCCTCGTGGGCGGGGCGCAGCAGGTCGTTGACCTCGGCCTCCGCGTAGGCGCGGCCCGCTCTGAAGCGACGCAGCAGCTCGAGAAGGACGGCCACCCGCGGCTTGCGACGCGCAGGGATGGAGCGCAGCCGGTCCCCGTCGAAGAAGCGGGTGAGCACGGTCGCGTGGTAGCGCTCGGCGGACTGCCACTCGTCGGCGAGGGCCGCCGCCGCGGCGGTGTACCGCTCACCGGTGACGGCCATGCGGGCGCGGATCAGGGTCTTGAGGTCGGACTGACGGGTCATGGTGCATCCTCGCCGGCGCGCTCCCGGCCATGCCGCGCCGCGGGTCGGGGACGACGTCCGTCGCGTGCGGGTGGGCCCGAGGATCCGCTCCCCTTCGCGCCGGGCCGCCGGGCCCTGCCGCGCGGGGCCGGGCCGCGTGGCGCGCTCGGCGGTGGGCGCCGCCGTCGTGATCCAGGCTAGCCCACGCCCGCGGCGTAGGATCGCGCCATGCCCCTGACCCCTCCGCGGACCGCCCCACCCCGACCCGTGGAGGCCCGTCCGTGACCCAGGTGCTCTCCGGCTTCGCGGTCGTGTGGGTGATCATCCTCGTGGGCGTCCTGGTGGGGCGCACGGGGGTGCTCGGAGAGCACGGCC
Source organism: Micrococcus sp. HSID17227 (assembly GCF_003989405.1). Taxonomy (NCBI): domain Bacteria; kingdom Bacillati; phylum Actinomycetota; class Actinomycetes; order Micrococcales; family Micrococcaceae; genus Micrococcus; species Micrococcus sp. HSID17227. The sequence continues at coordinate 3,141 of NZ_RBLN01000040.1, forward strand.
GCACCGTGCTCTCCCGCGCGGCGTTCTTCATCGGCAACCCGGCGCTGCTGTTCGTCACGCTCTCCCGCGCGGACGTGGGCGCGGTGCTGGGCCCCCAGCTGTGGGTGGCCTCGCTGTCCGCGTTCGCGGCGGCCGCGCTGTACCTCGCGGTGACGATCCCGCTGTTGAAGGGCCGGCCGGCCTCGGAGCGGATCATGTCCGCGCTCAGCGCCTCGCTCGTGAACTCGGCGAACCTCGGCATCCCCATCGCGGCCTACGTCCTCGGCGACGCCGCCCTGGCCGCCCCGGCGCTCATCTTCCAGCTGGCGATCTACACGCCGCTCTACGTGGCCGCGATGGACGCCGTCACCGCGCGCGAGGCCCGGCGACGCACGACGGCGGGACGGCGTCGTGCGGTGCGCCGCTCCCCCGGGCGTGCCGTGGCCGACCAGGTCCGCCAAACGGTCACCAACCCCCTGATCCTGGGCTCGGTGGCCGGCCTGGTCTTCTCTCTCACCGGCTGGTCGTTGCCGGGCCCCCTCATAGAGTCCGTGGAGCTCATCGGCGGGCTGTCCATCCCGGCGATGCTCCTGGCGTTCGGCATGTCGCTGGTCGGCTCGCGTCCGCTCGAGCGGGCCGGCGGGCGACGCGCGGACGTCCTGCTGGCCTCGGCGGTGAAGCTGGTGGTGCACCCGCTGCTGGCCTGGCTGCTCGCGCAGTTCGTGTTCGGCCTGGACGCGCGGCACGTGTTCGTCGCCGTCGTCCTGGCCTCCCTACCGACCGCGCAGAACGTGTTCGTCACGGCCGTGCGCTACGACACGGGCCTGCGCGTCTCGAAGGACACGATCCTGGTCACCACGATCGTCGCGATCCCGGCGATGATCGCCGTCGCCCTGCTGCTGGCCTGAGGCCGACGACGGCGGCGCCCGGCCCGGTGCCACGCGCCGGGCGCCTCGCCGCGGCTCAGACGTCCCGGCGGATCAGCTCGTCCAGCCCCGTGGGCGAGAGCAGGTGCGGGGCGACCTCGAGCACGGTGCGGGCCCCCGTCTCCCCCTGGGCTTTCAGACGCGCGGCGGCACGGCCGTGGGCGACCTGCGCGGCGGCGGTGAAGTCGGGGTTGGACTCCAGCTCCAGCACGAACTCGACCGCGCTGCGCGAGCCGCCGAGGTCGCCCGAGGTGACGACGTGGCCGCCGTGCGGCATGCCCTGGTGGTCGCGCTCGAACTCCTCCTCGGAGATGAAGTGCACGGTGGTCTCGTACGGGGCGAAGTAGTCGGGCATCGTGGTGATGGCCTCGGTGATGGCCGCGTGGTCGGCCTCGTCGGCCACCACGTAGCACTCACGCACGTGCGCGGAGGCGCCGGTGATCTCGGCGCCCCGTCCGGCGCGGGCCTCGGCGATCGCCTCCTCGCTGGGGATCGTGTACTGCACGCCGCGCCGGACGCCGGGGACCCGCCGGACGGCGTCGGAATGGCCCTGCGAGAGGCCCTTGCCCCAGAACGTGTTCTGCTGCGGCTGCGGGAACAGCGCCGCGCCCAGCACCCGGTTCACCGAGAACAGGCCCGGGTCCCAGCCGGTGGAGATCATCGCCACGTGCCCGCCCTCCCGGGCCGCGGCGTCCATCTCGGCGCGGTGCCGCGGGATGAGCTGGTGGTTGTCGTAGGTGTCCACGGTGGTGAAGTGCCGCGCGTAGCCGGCCGCCTGCTCGGGGATGTCCGTGGCGCTGCCGAGGCAGAGGAACAGCACGTCGATCTCCCCGCCGTGCTCGGCGGCTCACTCCGCCGGGAGCACGGGCGTGTCCGTGTCCAGGCCGGTGCGGCGCGAGAAGATGCCCACCAGCTCCATGTCCGGCTGGAGCCTCACGAGCTTCTCCACACTGCGGCCGAGGTTCCCGTATCCGACGATGCCGGCGCGGATGGTCATGTGCGTCCTCCTGGTGGGGTCGTGGTCAGGTCGGTCCCGCCAGCCTAGGCCCGGCGCCGCGGGGCGCCGAGTCCGCCCGCCGGACCGCGCAGCAGGAGCACGACGACGGCGACCAGCCCCGCCAACGCCAGCATGCTGACCACGTAGATCGGCCAGGCCCACGGGCTGTGGTCGCCCCCGCCGATGCCGTAGGTGTCCGCGAGCGCCATGCCCGGCCCGAACGAGGCCATGAAGTAGGCCGGGGACGCGGCGACGAGCGAGGCGAGGCCCAGGGCGAGGACCGCCAGCGGGTCGACCTCCTCGCGACGCCACGTGAGGAACCACAGGATCGCGGCCACACCGAACCCGGCCGCCAGGATCACGGCCGGAAGGACGAAGGGGACGCCGAGCTGGCCCGCCGCGCTCAGGTCCGCGTAGATCCTCCCGAGGCCGCGGTCGCCGGGCGCGGCGGCCAACGGGTTGAGGACGAACACCTGCAGGGCCGCGAGCGCCGCGACCGCCGCGACGACGCCCGGGACCACCGCACCCGCGGCGAGCCGCACCCAGCCGGGCCGGTCGGGCAGAGCGAGGGGCGCCGTCGTCGGGCGGGGCCGGGCGGGGCGGGAGGACGCGGCGGGGCGACGGGCGGCATGGGACATGCGGCCAGGTTAACCGCTCGCCTCGGCTGCGGACACGAGAGCCTCCGTCGCCGTTTCGTCAACGAAAGCGTCTGCGGAGGCTCCTCCGCCTCCACCGTCTCGTCGACGACAGCGGCGGGTGAGGTCAGCGCACGCCGGCGCCGGGGAGGGTCTTGGCCCAGGCCTCGATGGCGTCCCAGTCGCGGAAGTCGCCGTAGTGCTCGTTGCGGGAGAGCTTGAGCTTGAGCTTCTCCAGCCGGCCCAGGCGCTCCTCGAAGAGCGCCCCGCGGAAGTACGCCACCTCGCGCGGACCGTAGGACTCGAGCTTCTCCCGCACCGGCCGGGCCAGCTCGGGCGCGCCGCCCGAGGCCAGGATCACGAGCGGCAGGTCCGTCAACTCGGCCCGACGGGTGTCAAGGAACGCCCGGGCGTCGGCGGCGAACGAGCCCGTGTAGACCGGAGCCGCGACGATCACCGCGTCCGCCGTGGCCAGCCAGGCGGCGGCGCCCTCGACGTCCTCCACCACGGTCGGGACGGCCTGCGACGTGCGCAGCACCTCCGCGACACGCTCGGCGATCTCTCGCGTGGATCCGTGGGCGGACGAGGTGACGATGAGCGTGGTCATGGTGGGGCGCAGCCTTCGGGGTCGGGGGCGGACGACGCGCTCAGTGTATCCCGCGCAGGTCCAGGTCCAGGCGGGTCTCGGCGCCCTCCGGGGCCCGGTCCGGGGTGTGCACCGTGACCGGGATGCCCCAGTCCTGCTGGTACAGGTGGCAGGCGGCGTGGTCGGGGATCGGCTGCCCCTTCTCCCCGTCGCATGCGGCGGCCCGGGCGGTGATGTGCAGGACGCCCTCCTCGACCTCGGGGTTCAGCCGCAGCGTCCGGTGCAGCCCCGTGGACGTGCCCGCGCCCTCGAGCAGCAGCTCCTCCGGGGAGGAGGAGATCTTCAGCTGCGTGGGGTCGCCCCAGCGGTCGTCCAGCTTCTGCCCCGTGGGCGCGGCGAAGCCGATCGTCAGGTCCAGGTCGCCGGCCACCACCGGGGTGCGGGGACGCTGCGTCTGCCGCGCGCCCTCGTCCACGGTGAGGAACTCCTCCGGCACCGCCAGCCGCGTGAGCCGGTGGGCGTTGGACTCGACCACCACGATCGCGGTGTCGTTCCCGTCCGCGTCGTGCTCCACGAGCACGTCCGAGGGCTCGAGCAGCCCCCGCGCCACCGTGGTCACCGTGGCCGGGACCGCCCGGCCCGCAGCGTCCTCGCCGGCCGGGGCGTACCGGCGGATCGCGCCGTTGTACGTGTCCGCGATCAGCACGGAGCCGTCCGGCAGGGCCGTGACGCCCAGCGGGTGCTGCAGGCGCGCGCGGTCCGCCTCCCCGTCCACGTGGCCGAAGTCGAACAGGCCCGCCCCGACGGCGGTCCCGACCTCGCGGCGCCCGTCCTCCCCGGTCCGCACCCAGCGCACCGCGGAGGTCTCCGAGTCCGCGACCCACAGCGCGCCGTCCGCGCCCACGGACAGCCCCGAGGGCTGCGCGAACCAGGCCCGTCCGGCGTCGCCGTCCAGCAGGCCCTCGAGCGCCGTGCCCGCGTGCACCGCGAGCGCGCCCGTGACGGGGTCGAAGTCGAAGAGCTGGTGCGTGCCGGCCATCGCGATCACCACACGCCCCAGGGCGGGGTGCCACACGACGTCCCACGGGGAGGACAGCGAGATCGCGGTCGGCTCCCCGGGCAGGTCCGCGAGGTCGACGGCGATGTCCCCCTCGTCGTCGACGGCGGCGGCCTCCTTGGCGCGCTCGGAGTCGATGAGCTTCTGCACGCCGTTGCCGGCGAGGGTGCTGACGTGCCCGTCCGACAGGCGCAGGCCCCGCAGCCGGTGGTTGACGGAGTCCGCCACGACCACGTCGTAGCCGACGCGCTCCGCGACGTCCTCGGGCAGCAGCGCCAGGCCCTGGGGCTCGTTGAACAGCGCCTCGTCCGGCCCGCCGTCCGCGTGGCCCTTCTCCCCGGGCGTGGGGAATGCGAGCTCGGCCTGGCCCGCGTCCGCCGTGGCGGGGTCCCCGCCGCCGAACGCGCGGAGCACCGTGGTCAGGTCCTCGGCGACCTCCAGGAGGCGGTGGTGGCCGGTGTCCGAGACGAGGAACGAGCCCGGGCGGGAGCCGCGGCCGCCGAGGGACACGGCCTTGCCGGGGAACGACAGGTCCCGGGCCACGGGCGCGGGCGGGACGTAGGGGCCGGAGCCGCGGTGCAGCGTGCCCTTGGCCTCGTGCTCGGCCACGAGCTCGCGCACGAGCCCGTAGAGCCCGGCCACGTGCCCCTCGCCGGACAGGTGCGCGGCGATGTAGCCCTCCGGGTCCACCACCACGAGGGTGGGCCAGGCGCGCGCCGAGTACGCCTGCCACGTGGTCAGCTCGGGGTCGTCCAGCACGGGGTGCTCGATGGCGTAGCGCTCGACGGCGGCCGCGAGCGCGTCCGGGTCCGCCTCGTGCTCGAACTTGGGCGAGTGCACGCCCACCGTGACGAGCACATCCGCGAACTCCTCCTCGAGCGGGCGCAGCTCGTCCAGGACGTGCAGGCAGTTGATGCAGCAGAACGTCCAGAAGTCGAGGAGGACGACCTTGCCGCGCAGGTCCTCGAGGGTCACCTGCTCACCGCCGGTGTTCAGCCAGCCGCGGCCCACCAGCTCGGACGCGCGCACCCGGGTGGCCGCGCGCGGCACGGCGGCGGGGGCGTCAGCGGACGGGGCGGGGTTCGGGGTCTGCGGTGCGGTCATGCCCACCATCATGGCGCACGTCCCGGACGCGTCAGCCGTGAGCGGACGCCGCGGCGTCACAGGGGGAAAGACGACGCCGCCGGGCGGGTCCGGCTCAGTCGGCGGCCAGGGCGGCGGCCAGCATCTCCTCCGCGATGAGGGTGAACTCCTTGCGCCCGGCCTCGGGCCGGCCCACGAAGGAGACCATCACCACGGCGTCGGAGGTGACGGCGGTGAGCACCTGGGCCGTGAGCTGGGGCTCGGACTCCGAGGCCACGGTCCGCTCCCACACGAGGGCGGACTGCGCCGGCGTGCCGTCGGACAGCGGCGCGTCGGAGACCTCGAGGCGGTAGTCGACGGTCGCGTCCCCCTCCTGCACGGTCATGGTCATCTCGCGGCAGTCGGCGCGCAGGGCGTTGACGGTCTGGATGTGCCGCTCGACGTCCTGGCGGCCCTGGCCCGTGAGCCGGGCGACCTCCACGGTGCCCGTGCCCGTGAAGGTGTCGGCGCCGACGTCCACGCGCGTGGCCTCGGCCCCGTCGAGGGCGATCGGAGAGAAGTCCAGGGCGGTCAGCGGCGCCTTGCACTGCGCCGGCTGCACGGTGGTCCGGTCCGCGTCCGCACGCCGGTCCCGGGAGTCCTCGCGGGCCGCGTCGATCTCCTCCGCCGTGGCGGCCCGCTGCCGGACGAAGCCGAACGTGGCCGCACGCTCGGCCGCGGCCTCCGCCATGCGCTCGTCCTGACGGTCGCCCAGGCCGAGCCCCTCCGGGGCCGCCGACGCCGTGTGCACCGCGGTGCCGGCGTCGTCGTGGACCCCGTCCGCGGGCACGGACGCGGCGGCCGGATCGTTGTCCCCGGCCCCGCAGCCCGTCAGGGCGAGCAGGCCGGCGGCGACGGGGGCAACGAGGCGCAGCCGGCCACGCCGGGGCGCGGCCGGGCGGCGGAGGGGACGGACACGGTCAGCGGACATCACGGGCCTCCTCGGGGCCGGTGGAGGAGTCACGGGCCGCGGGCTCGGCGCCGCTCGGGGCGTCGGTGGCCGGGGTGCCGTGCATGCGGGCATACATCTCGTTCCAGCGGCGCAGCTCCGCGTCGCCGTCGCGGTCGGCCTGCCGGTCCAGCCGGACCGCGTTCTTGCGGTCGCTGCGATACCAGAGCACGGCCACCATCACCGCCATCATCACGGTGGGGAACTCGCCGATGCCCCACATCACCGCGCCGCCGATGCGCTGATCCTCGAGGGCGGTGGGGCCCCAGTCGCGGCCCATGTTGCCGAACCAGGACGCCTGCAGCAGACCGGTGGAGGTGGTCATGGCGACGCCGATGAAGGCGTGGAAGACCATCGTGGCCATCAGGAGCACGAGCCGCAGGGCGTACGGGGGCCGGCGCGGCAGCGGATCCGAGCCGATCATGACCAGGGCGAACAGGAACCCGGTCAGCAGGAAGTGGACGTTCATGAACTCGTGGCCCACGTGGGTCTCCAGCGAGAACCGGAAGAAGTCCGTGTAGTAGAACACCAGGATCGAGCCGGCGAAGTTGACCCCCGCCACGATCGGGTTCGTGATGAACCGCCCCCACGGGGAGTGCACGATCCACAGGATCCACTCGCGGGGGCCGCGCGTCCCATCCGTGCGGGACGGCAGGGCCCGCAGCGCCAGGGTGATGGGTGCGCCCAGGACGAGGAAGACGGGACTGAGCATCGTCAGCGTCATGTGGCCCACCATGTGCGCGCTGAACAGGACGCGGCCGTACACGGCCGGGGACCCGGAGGTCGCCCACAGCAGCACGGCCAGGCCCGCGAGCCACGCGACGGTGCGCAGCACGGGCCAGCGGTCGCCGCGGCGGCGCAGCTGCCACACGGAGCGCAGGTACCAGAGGGTCAGGAACGCGATGATCGCGACCCACAGCCAGTCGAACCGCCACATCGTGATCCACCGGGCGCCCTCGAGGGCCGGCGGCAGCTCGTAGCCGGTGAGGATGCGGGCCGGGGAGGCGTCCGGCGCGATCTCCTCCGGCACGGGCGGGGCCGTCCGGGAGAGCACGGAGGAGACACCCATGACGGCGCCCATGACCACGGCCTCCACGGCGATGAGCTGCCACAGCAGGCGACGCGCGGGGGCGGGGCTGGGACGGTCCGGGCCGGCGTCGAGGCGGGGGATCACCCACCGGCGGTGCAGCAGGCCGATCAGGCCGAGGCCCAGGGCCGCCAGGAACTTGGCCGACACGAGGATGCCGTAGGGGCTCAGCAGCTGGGCCGGATCGTCCACGCGGATCGACGCGTTGACCACGCCGGACAGCGCCACCGTGACCAGGCCCAGCCCGGCGAGCACGGAGTACCGGGTCAGGACCGTGTGCAGCAGGGGCGCCGGGCCCTGCCGGCGCAGGCTGCGGCCCCGCCCCTGCGCCCCGTTGGGCCCCACGAGGGTGTCCGAGATCGCGACGAGCACGAGCAGTCCGCCCACCCACACGACGACGCCGAGCAGGTGCAGGCCGATCGAGTTCACGGCGCCGGTGTGGTCGTCACCGCCCGCCGCGTGCCCGATCAGGGCCAGGGGCACGAGGGCGAGCATCGCCAGGATGCCGGTCCAGAACAGGCCGTTGTGGGAGCGGACGGCGATCGCCAACGTGGTCACGACGGCGGCGATCACGGTGACCCAGAACCACGCCTGGCCCACCGAGATGCCGACCACGTAGGCCGCCAGGCCGTCCGTGAAGCCCTGCCCCGCCGTGACGGGGATGCCGGCGAGGTCCGAGTAGGACAGCACGCCGACGGCCAGCGCGGCCACCGTCCACACGCCGGCGCTGACGGCGGCGATCCGCATCACGCGGGTGAACGCGGGGTGCTCGGGCAGCGGTGCGGCGTCCGCGTCCTCGCGCCGCTGCCGGGCGGAGCGGTGCCACCGTTCCGTCCCCGCCGCGTGGGGCGGCAGGACCCCGGCCGCGAAGATCAGCGCGGCGATGGTCAGGGACATCGCCAGGTTGGAGACGAGCTCCCCCACGGGCACGCCCCAGCGGGTGATCCACCCCGGGTCGGAGAGCTGGCGCGCGGCGGTGACGCCGGTCAGCCAGCCGGCGGCGGCGAGGCCGGCGGCTCCCGCGGCGGCCACGAGCATCCAGATCCACCGGGGCACACCGACCGGCCCCGACGGACCGGGGCGGGCGGCGTCGTCGTTCTCGGCGGGGTGGCTGCCCCGGGCGGGGGCGGTGGCGGCGGACATGGGGTCCATCCTCTCAAAGCATGCGGACGCCCGGCGACGACGGGAGCGGCCCCGCCGCCGTCGGGCCCCTGGGTCAGGCGAACAGGGCGTCGCCCACGAACCCGCCCTCGGCGCAGCCGGGCGGGATCGCGAAGACCGCCGAGCCGACGGGCACGGTCCACAGGTTCAGGTGGTCCGACTCCGCGAGCCGGGCCTGGACGGGGACGAACTGTCGGTCCACGTCCGCCTGGTAGGCGGCGAAGATCAGGCCGGAGCCCGCCTCCAGCGCCCCGCGCGGGTCGTCGTAGTTGTAGCCGCGACGCAGCATCCCGTACTCGGGCTCCTCCCCACGGGCCCGCCGCAGGTGCGCGATGTCCGAGATGACCGGGAAGCCCGTGGGGCCGACGGCGTCGAAGTCCGGCTCGTCGTGCTCCTGCTCCCCCGTGAGGGGGGCGCCGGTGCCGAGGCGACGGCCGATGACCTTCTCCTTGGCCGGGCGGTCGAGCTCGTCCCACGTGTCCATGAGCATCTCGATGCGCCGGATCACCACGGACGTGCCGTCCGGGATCCACGGGGTGACACCCACCTGCTCGGCGCCCACGCCCCACACCACGCGGTCGAGGTGCGGGGTGTCCGCCGCCGGGTTGCCGGTGCCGTCCACCTGCCCGAAGAGGTTGCGCATCGTGGTGCCGGTGGGGTGGGCGCCGCGGGCGGAGCGGAAGCCCTCCTGCACCCAGCGCTCGGTGGCGAACGGCCGGGCCGCCTTGAGGAGCATGCGCCGGGTGTGGGCCACGGACATCCGGTCGTCGCCGCAGATCTGCAGCAGCAGGTCGCCGTCGCTGAACGCGGGG
>NZ_RBLN01000416.1:0-1383 GCF_003989405.1 Micrococcus sp. HSID17227
GGTCGTTGCAACACCGTGCGTTGAGAGCGAGCGTAGCTGCTCGGCGAAGACCTCCGCGGGAGTCTTCCAGTCCAGGACCTTCCTGGGCCTGTTGTTCAGCGTGTACGCGACTGCTGCGAGGTCCTCGGCCGACCATCTCGACAGGTCCGTGCCCTTGGGGAAGTACTGCCGCAGCACCCCGTTCGTGTTCTCGTTCGTCGGCCGCTGCCACGGCGAGTGGGGGTCAGCGAAGAACACCTTCGTGCCCGTGGCCATCGTGAACTGGACATGCCCGGCCAGCTCCTTGCCCCGATCCCACGTCAAGCTCTGACGCAGCTGCTCCGGCACCGTCGCCATCGCCTTGATCAGGGCCGCGGTCATCGCCTCAGCCCCGTACCCACCCAGCGACGGCCCGTTCTTCACCGGCGGCCGCTCACCCCATCCCTCCAGGCGGGGCAAGTGGACCAGGATCGTGGCCCGGCTCTTGCGCTCGGCCAGAGTCCCGATCGCTGAACGCTCGGTCCCGATGATCAGGTCCCCTTCCCAGTGCCCGGGCACAGCACGATCAGCGGCCTCGGGTGGGCGCTTGCTGAACACCACGTCCTCGGTGACGTGGCCCTGGGGCTTGTTCCGGGTACGTGCCCGCGGCTCGCGCAGAGCCCGCCCGGTACGCAGGCACGCGACGAGTTCACGCTTGAGCGCCCCACGCCCCTGGATGAACAGGGACTGATAGATCGCTTCATGAGAGATCCGCATGGACACATCATCCGGGAACTCCAGGCGCAGCCGGTGGCTGATCTGCTCAGGGCTCCACGCCGTGGACCACCGCCGGTCCGCCCGGCGCGGTTTCATCTTCCGCCCCTTGAAACCGGGCCCGACCGGTCCCGGCACGGCCACGCCATCGGGGCCCAGGACCACCCCGTTCAGGCGTGCCTGGACGTAGTCGTGCAGTCGCTGGTTCGTGGCCAGCTTCGCCGGCTTGGGCCGCCTGGCAGCTTCCTGGGCCTTCCACTGCGCCACCGTGGCCCGGTACTCCTGCTTCCCGGAACGAGTGGCGCAGTTACGGCGCAGCTCACGGCTGATCGTGCCCGGGTCACGTCCCAGCGTGCGTGCGATCTGACGGACCCCCTGGCCCTGGGCATGGAGGATTGCGATCTCTTCACGCTCAGCGAAGGACAGATACCGGCCGGTGGGCTCGGCTAAGGACAGCGGGGTCATCCCGCCAGCGTGACGGAACCAGCGCGCCCCGACGGGCCAGGACACGCCCACAGTCAGGGATGCCTCGACCGTGGTGACACCGGTGGCGATCACACGCCAGAACTGGCGTTGGACCTCCCGTGAGGGCTGCGGCCTGCCAGGAGAGCGCATCGGGGCCCGCAAGGCCCGATCCGCTCTCCACTGCCG
>NZ_RBLN01000417.1:0-1365 GCF_003989405.1 Micrococcus sp. HSID17227
GTGACGCTGCATGCGGCGTACATCATGCGTACTAGGGTGTGTTTTGTTCAATTGCTCGCCGCCCCCCTAGTCCTGCACATGCGAAGACGCCCTTTCCCGACACGACGCGCTTCCGATCCCCGGCCGCGCGGGTCGACCGCGGCGCCGGCCGGCGGCGGACCGCCCTGGTGCTGGGCACGGTGCTCGTGGCGTTCGCCGTCGTGGTCGGGCTGATCGTGCGCGGCTTCCTGAGCGGCCCCGACCACACGGCCGTCGAGGGCGACGAGGTGACGTTCTCGGTGGAGCCGGGCGAGGACCTGGGCTCCGTGGCGGCCCGCCTGGACCGGGCCGGCATCGTGGGCTCAGCCCGTGCTTTCGAGCGCGCCGCCAGGGACACGGGCAGCGGTCTCGTCCGTTCGGGGGACTTCGTGCTGCGCGAGCGGATGCCCGCGGCCGAGGCCCTCGCGGTGCTCCAGGGTGCCACGGACGGGGCCGTGCACTACGTGCTCGTGGAGCGCGGGCGGCGACTCACCGAGGTGCTGGACGCCGTCGCCGAGGCCACGGGGCTGCCCCGCGAGGAGCTCGAGGCCGCCGCCCAGGACCCGACCCGCTACGGCGTCCCCGGGGAGGCGGGCACGCTCGAGGGCTGGCTCGACGCCGGGGAGTACCGCCTCCCCGTCGACGCCACCGCCGGGCAGGTGCTCGACGCCCTGGTCCGGCCCACCCTCACCGAGCTCGAGGCCCTCGACGTCCGCGACCCGGCCGAGCAGCAGCGCGTGCTCACGATCGCCTCCATCCTCGAGGCGGAGGCCCTGCCCCAGGACTACCGGCAGGTCGCCGGCGCCATCGAGAACCGCCTCGCCCCGGACAACACCGAGACGCACGGGCTCCTGCAGATCGACGCCACCGTCACGTACGGCCTCGGAGTGCGCAGCCTCAGCTTCACCTCGGGCCAGCGGCAGGACGCCTCGAACCCCTACAACACGTACGTGCACCCGGGCCTGCCGCCGGGTCCGATCGGCATGCCCTCCGACGCGGCCGTCGAGGCCGCCCTCGACCCGGCCGAGACGGACGCCTACTACTGGGTGACCACGGACATCGGCACCGGCCACACCGAGTTCTCCCGCACCTATGAGGAGCACCAGCAGCACGTGCGCACCCTGCAGCGCTACTGCGCGTCCAACCCGGGGGTGTGCTGATGCGCCCCGTGCTGCGCGCGGCGGTCCTGGGCCGGCCGATCGCCCACTCGCTCTCCCCGGTGCTGCACGCGGCCGCCTACCGGGTCCTCGGCCTCGACGTCGACTACGGCCGCCGTGACCTGGGCGAGGACGAGGTGCTGGCCTTCGCGGCCGAGCACCTCGGCGCCCCGGGCGCGGCCGACGGCGG
>NZ_RBLN01000418.1:0-1169 GCF_003989405.1 Micrococcus sp. HSID17227
TGAGGGACGCGGAGGCGACCGCGCACATCAGCGGGTTGCCCATGAACGTGGGCCCGTGCAGGAGAGCCCCGGGCATGCCCCGTTCCCGCCGGGAGACCGTCTCGGCGACCTCGGCGGTGCACAGCATGGCCGCGCCCGTCATGGTGCCGCCGGTGAGCGCCTTGCCGAGGCACAGCACGTCCGGGGCGACGCCGGCCCCTTCGCACGCGAGCCAGCGGCCGGTGCGGCCGAAGCCGGTGGCGATCTCGTCGGCGATGAGCAGGAGCCCGTGCTCGTCGCACAGCTCGCGCAGCACGGTGAGGCAGCGCGGGTCGTAGACGCGCATGCCCCCCGCCCCCTGGAGCACGGGTTCGAGGATCACGCCGGCGATCTCGTCCGCATGCGCGGCGGTGAAGGCGCGGGCCTCGTCCTCCCACGCGGCGAGGGCGGCGTCGTCGGCCTCCCAGTGGCCGGCCGGAGCGGCGTCGGGTGCCATGGGTGCCGCGGCGACGCCCTCGGGCACCCAGCGTGCCGCCGGCGGGCGGGGCAGGAACAGATGCCGAGCCACGAGCGAGGTGAAGGCCGCGTGCATGCCGTCCACGGGATCGCACACGCCCATGGGCGCGGCGGTGTCCCCGTGGTAGCCGCCGCGGACCGTGAGGAATCGGCGGCGGCTGGGCCGGCCGCGCGTCGCCTGGTACTGGAGGGCGAGCTTGAGCGCAACCTCCACCGAGACCGAGCCGGAGTCGGCGAGGAACACGTGCTCGAGCGCGGCGGGGGTGTGCGCGACGAGCCGTTCCGCCAGGTCGACGGCGGGCGCGTGCGTGAGCCCGCCGAACATGACGTGCGGGAAGGCCGCGGCCTGCCGGGTCAGGGCCTCGACGAGCGCGGGGTGCCCGTGCCCGTGCACCACGGACCACCAGGACGCCATCGCGTCGATGGCGCGGTGACGCTCCCCGCCCGGCCCCTCGAGGTCGAGGTGGACGCCCCGGGCACCGCGCACGGCGTAGAGCTGGCGGGCGCCGGCGGCCCCGTAGGGGTGCCAGGGGTGGGCGGCGTCGCGGGCGAGGAGGCCGGCTTCAGCGGGGGCGGTCACGGCGAGTTCAGGCGTTGGCGGGCAGGTCGGAAGAGGCCACGTCGGAACGCAAGTCACATTAGGAAATCCTGTATGTCGACGTCTGGTTGAACAA
>NZ_RBLN01000419.1:0-1270 GCF_003989405.1 Micrococcus sp. HSID17227
CGTGAGGCCCTGCAGGTGTGGGTGAACCACTACAACTACCATCGGCCTCATACCTCCTGCGGAGACGCTCCTCCGGCCTCACTGGCACCGACCCGAGTCAACAACGTCATGCCCTCCTACACCTAGGGTCAGGTCATGGGCGCATGGGGCAGAAACGTCTTCCAGAACGACACGGCGCTGGACATCGTGGACGAGGTCCTCGACGGTACCTTCGACCTCGACGAGTTCCGCAGGAACTTCCGTCGCGACGAGGACGAGGGCTACCTGACCGCGAGCCAGGGCGCCGCACTCCTCACCCTCGGGGCGCTCGTGCGGATCGCTCGGAACGAGGACCACGCGGACCTCGAGGCCCTGCTCGAGCACGCGGAGGCGGACGAGGTGGACCTCACCGCCTTCATCGGCCAGTTCTCGGACGAGGACATCGAGACCCTGCGCGAGCTGATCGGCGTGGTCATCCGCGAGCCCTCCTGCTCCGAGCTCTACCAGCTCTGGGAGGAGTCCGGGGAGCTCGAGCAGTGGCTCGAGTACTCCCGCGAATGCCTGCCCTGACCGGCCGGCCGGCCGGCCGGGGTGGACCCGGCTCGGCCGGCCCCGCCCCGGCTCACCGCGCGTAGCGGGTGAGCCGCAGCGAGTTCAGCACCACGAGCACGCTCGAGGCCGCCATCGCGCCGCCGGCGATCATCGGGTTGAGCAGGCCCAGGGCCGCGACCGGGATGCCGAGCACGTTGTAGGCGAACGCCCAGAACAGGTTCATCCGGATGATCCCCAGCGTGCGGCGGCTCAGGTCGAGCGCCTGGACCACCTGGTGCAGGTCGTCGCCCATCACGGTGATCTGCGCGGCCTCGCGGGCCACGTCCGTGCCGGAGCCCATCGCGATGCCCATGTCCGCGGCAGCCAGGGCCGGGGCGTCGTTGACGCCGTCGCCGACCATGGCCACCACGTGACCCTCGGACTGGAGCCGGCGGACCACGTCCACCTTGTCCTCGGGGCGCACGCCGGCCACCACGTCCTCGGCCGGGATCCCGACGGCGGCCGCCACCTGGGTGGCGACGGCGGCGTTGTCCCCGGTCACCAGCAGCGGGCGCAGGCCGAGCTCCTTGAGCCGGGCGATGGCGTCCGCCGAGGTCTCCTTCACGGTGTCCCGCACGGACAGGACGCCCGCCACGCGGCCGCCGACCGCGACCCACACGGCCGTGGCGCCGGCCTGCTCCGCCGCCTCGAACGCGGCACGGTGCTCGGCGGGGATGCCGCCGTCGAGGGCGGTCTCGAG
>NZ_RBLN01000420.1:0-954 GCF_003989405.1 Micrococcus sp. HSID17227
GCCGCACGCCTCCGCCGAGCCGGGGGCGCCGGCGTCGTCCGGGCGGGGGGCCTGGTCCGCGTGGGCGGACAGGTCCGTCACGGGGGTCCGCTCGGGGTCGGGCACGAGCCGCAGCTCACGGAAGCGCATCGTCAGGGCGTCCACGGAGAGCAGCCGCCCGACCAGGGGCTCACCCACCCCGGAGAGCAGCTTGATCGCCTCGGCCGCCATGAGGGAGCCGATGATCCCGGGCAGCACCCCGAGCACTCCGGCCTGCGCGCACGAGGGCACCTCGCCGGGTTCGGGCCGCTCCGGGAACACGTCCCGGTACAGCGGCCCGCCCGGGGCGAACACGCTCACCTGCCCCGCGAACCGCAGGATCGCGCCCCACACCACGGGCACGCCCGCGATCTCGCACGCGTCGGCCACGAGGTAGCGGGTCGCGTAGTTGTCCGTGCCGTCGAGCACGAGGTCCACGGCGCCGACCCGTTCGAGCGCGTTGGCCGCGGTCAGGCGTTCGCGGTGCTCGACCACGCGCACCTCGGGGTGCAGGCCGCGCATCGTCGCGGCGGCGGAGGCGGTCTTGGGGCGGCCGAGGTCCGCCTCGGCGTGGATCACCTGGCGGTGCAGGTTGGAGCGGTCCACCATGTCGTCGTCGATCACGTGGACCTCCCCCACGCCCGCGGCGGCGAGGTAGGTCAGCACGGGCGCCCCGAGGCCGCCGGCGCCGACCACGAGGACGCGGGAGCGCAGCAGCGCCAGCTGGGCCTCGGGGCCGAAGCCGTCCAGGCTCAGGTGGCGGGCGAAGCGCTCCAGCTGGGTGTCGGACAGCGCGGTGAGGTCGCGGGGCTCGCGGGCGGCGGTCACCGCTCGTCCTCCTCGGCCGTGACCCGCCCGGCCATCGGCGAGGAGGCCAGGGCGTGCTCGCGGCGCGGGATGCGCCCGGCACGGCGGGCGTGGAAGCCCGCCTCGAGC
>NZ_RBLN01000421.1:0-227 GCF_003989405.1 Micrococcus sp. HSID17227
GAAAAAAAAAAAAACAGAACCTTCAGGATAAGCTTCTAGCTCATTCGCGCGGACCCTACTACAGGACCAGGTCACAATATGTAGCGGTGGCACGGGTCCGATAAGGCCGCATGCTGCATTATCAGCGCTCCGCGTGTCTACTCAGCCGGCGAAATATTCTCCTAGTCCGTATCGTCTAGAACAGCCTTAGAATCACCCTCGTCTGCCCCCATAGACACACCACACTC
>NZ_RBLN01000422.1:0-1212 GCF_003989405.1 Micrococcus sp. HSID17227
TCGTCAGCACCCGGACGCGCCCGTCCGGGGACGCGGGCGGGGCGGCCCCCGGCACGGGATCGGGGTCGAGGACCCCGGGGTACCGGGCGAGGAGGTCGGGCCGGGCGCCGCGGAAGCCCTCCACGGTGGTGTCCGGCGACGCGGTGAGCAGCACGTCCCGCCCGCGTCCGAGCACGGTGAGCAGGTCGTGCACGGCGGGGGTGGCCTCGTGGAGGTCCTCGACCACGAGCACGGCCAGGCGGTCCCGCTCCTCCGCCACGAACGCCTGCGCCGCGGCGTCGCGCTCCGGGTCCTCCGGATGCCGCTCGGTGAGCACGCGGACGGCAGCGGACAGCAGCCCGGCGGCGTCGAACGCCTCGGCCATGCCCAGGTCGATCCGGTCCCGGTAGTCCTGCAGCAGCACGGCCGCGGCCTCCCACTCGGGGCGCCCGTGGGCGGTGCCGAGCTCCTGCAGGCGGCCCGGCTCGAGGCCGAGCTCGCTCATGCGGTCCACGAGCTCGCGGACCTCACGGCGGAATCCCCTCGCCTCCACGGCGGGGGCGACGTCGTCCGGCCAGTCCGGCGCGGCGGCGAGGCCGGCGGCGTAGCCCTCGAGCAGCTCGGCGATCACCGTGTCCTGCTCGGCACCGGTGAGCAGCCGGGGGGCGACCTCCAGATGCCTCAGCGGTCCCGTGACGCGGGCACGGCGCAGCAGGTCGAACGCGTAGGAGGACCAGGTCCGCACGGGGGTGACGGCGCGGGTGCCCCGACCGGCGGCGGCGAGCCGGCGGGTCAGCGCGTCACGCAGCCGCGCCGCCGCATCCCGGCTCGGGGCCAGCAGCAGGAGGGACTCGGGGTCCAGCCCCGCCTCGATCCGGCGGGCCGCGTACTCGACCGCCACGGTGGTGCGCCCCGTGCCGGGGGCGCCCAGCACGAGCACGGCGTTGTGCCCGGGGGCGAGCGAGGCGATCGCCTCCTGCTCGTCCGTGAGCGTGATCCGGTCCTCGGGCGCGGCGGCCGTGCGCACCAGCCGAGCGGCCCGTTCCGGCGCCGCCGCGTCGTCGTCGAAGGGGTCCACCCCGTGTTCCCTGGTCATGGCCTCATCCTCGCACCGGGCCCGGACACGATACGGTCGGCGATCGCACGGATCGCCCGCGCGGCGCCGTCGTCGGGCTCCCAGCGGGCCCGGGGCAGGTCCACGCGCCCGGCCGGGGTGCGGGGCGTGGCCTCCCG
>NZ_RBLN01000423.1:0-1138 GCF_003989405.1 Micrococcus sp. HSID17227
TGGGCGCCGCCGTCCGGGGCGGGGCCGGAGGGGTGCGCCGGGGCGTGGGCGCGCTCGAGCTGGGCGCCCTCCACGTCCACGTCCGGCATGATGCGGTCCAGCCACCGGGGCAGCCACCACGCCGCGTCCCCGAGCAGGTGCATCAGGGCCGGCATCAGCAGCAGCCGGACGACGAACGCGTCCAGCAGCACGCCGAAGGCCAGGCCGAAGCCGATCGGGCGGATCATCGCGTCCTCGGCGAAGATGAAGCCGCCGAACACGGAGATCATGATGATCGCCGCGGCCATCACCACCGCGCGGCCCGAGCGCAGGCCGGACAGCACCGCCTGACGGGCCGGCAGGCCGTGCGCGTAGGCCTCGCGCATGCCGGAGGCGATGAACAGCTGGTAGTCCATGGCCAGGCCGAACAGCACGCCGACCATGATGGTCGGCAGGAAGCTGAGCACCGGGCCCGGGTTGTGGACGCCGAACAGGGCGCCCAGCCAGCCCCACTGGTAGATGGCCACCACGCCGCCCATCGCCGCGAACACCGAGAGCACGAAGCCGCCGGTGGCGATCAGGGGCACCAGGATGGAGCGGAACACCAGGATCATGATCAGCAGGGACAGGCCCACCACCACGCCGAGGTAGAGCGGCAGGGCCTCCGCCAGGGTGTCCGAGACGTCGATGAAGCCGCTGGTCACCCCCGCCACACCCGGGTTCGAGGCCTCGCCGGCCGGGTCCAGGGACCGCAGCTCGCGCACGAGCTCCTCCGTGGAGACCGCATTGGGCCCCTCCTCGGGCAGCACCTGGTACATCGCGACCGTGCGGTCCTCGTTGAAGCCCGCCGGCACCACGGCGTGCGCGTGGTCGAGGGCGGCCAGCTGCTCGCCGACGTCGAGCTGGGCGTCCGTGGCGCGCCCCTCGTCCAGGCCGGCGGGCAGGTCCACGGTGACCACGAGCGGGCCGTTGTAGCCCTCGCCGAACTTCTCGGCCGTGAGCGCGTAGGCGAGCTGGGAGTCCGAGCCCTCGGGCTCGGAGCCGCCGTCCGGCAGGCCCAGGCGCATGGACCAGAACGGCACGGCCACCAGGACGAGCAGGGCCACGGAGGCGAGCGCCGTGGCGAGGGCGGTCGGCGTGGACAGCGTGGCGCGGCGGT
>NZ_RBLN01000424.1:0-1097 GCF_003989405.1 Micrococcus sp. HSID17227
TGCCTGCCGACCGCGTTCGTGCTGCACCGGCGTCGCGTCCCGGGGCGGGCCGTGCTCCGCGCCCTCGTGCTCGTGCCGTTCGTGCTGCCCACGGTGGTGGTCGGCGTCGCGTTCCGCGCCCTGCTCGCCCCCGGCGGACCGCTGGGCTTCACCGGGCTGGACCAGACGACCACCGCCGTCGTGCTGGCCATGGTCTTCTTCAACGTGTCCGTGGTGGTGCGCCAGGTGGGCGCGCTGTGGAACGCGCTCGACCCGCGCCAGACCGAGGCCGCCCGCACCCTGGGCGCCTCGCCGTGGCGGGCGTTCCGCACCGTGACGCTGCCCCAGCTCGCCCCGGCGATCGCCGCGAGCGCGGCGCTGGTGTTCCTGTTCTGCGCGTCCGCGTTCGGCATCGTCCAGACGCTCGGCCGGCCCGGCTACGGCACGCTCGAGTCGGAGATCTGGGTGCAGACCTCCGTCTACCTGGACCTGCGGACCGCGGCGGTGTTCTCCGTGCTGCAGTTCGCGGTGGTGCTGGCCGCCGTCGTGGTCTCCGGCGTGACGGCGGCGCGCACCCAGCGGGCGCTGCGCCTGCGGGAGACGCCGCCGGCCCGGCTCACGCGCGCGGACGCGGTCCCGGTGGCCGTGATGCTCGCGGTGGTGGCGCTCGTGGTGGCGCCGATCCTGACGCTCGTGGTGCGCTCCTTCCACACCCGCCACGGCTGGGGGCTGGGCAACTATCGGCTGCTGTCCACGAGCGCGGGCAGCGGGTTCGTGGGCGGGTCGACGCCGGCCCAGGCGCTCGAACAGTCCCTGCGGGTGGCCGTGGACGCCACGCTCGTGACGCTCGTGGTGGCCGTGCCGCTGGCCCTGCTGCTGACCCGGCCCTTCCGTTCACGCGCGGCGCTGGTGGCCCAGCGGGCCCTCGACGGCGCCCTGCTCCTGCCGCTCGGCGTGTCCGCGGTGACCGTGGGCTTCGGCTTCGTCGTGTCCCTGCGGGCCGCGTTCCCGGAGCTGGCGGCCTCGGGCGTGCTCGTGCCACTGGCCCAGGCGGTGGTGGCGCTGCCGCTCGCGGTGCGGGCGCTCGTGCCCGTGCTCGCGGCGGTGGACCCGCGGCT
>NZ_RBLN01000425.1:0-856 GCF_003989405.1 Micrococcus sp. HSID17227
TCGGCGCCGGGCGCCGGCGGCGACCGCGGTCGGCGCCGTCGACGCACGGCCGTGGCAGGATCGGGGCGATGACTGAGCACCTCCCCCGCCCCCGCCCGGACGCACCCGACCCCGACGCCGTCCCGCCGCCCGCCGAGCGCGTCCACGCGCACGACCACAATCGGGACAAGGACCCCGCCCTCGTCCGACGGGAGCCGGTCTCCTTCGTCCGACGCGGTGCGCGCCTGAACGCGGGGCGGCAGGCCGTGTGGGACCGCCAGGCGGAGCGGGTCCTCGTGGACGTGCCCCGCGGCCGCGGCGCCACCTCGGTGGACGCCCAGGCCCGACTGGACTGGGCCGGGGTGTTCGGGCGCGAGGCCCCCCTGCTGGTGGACATCGGCTCCGGGCTGGGCGAGTCCACGGCGCAGGCCGCCGCCGACCGGCCGGACTGGAACGTGCTCGCCGTCGAGGTCTACGTGCCCGGCCTGGCCGCGCTCATGACGCGCGTGGAGCAGCAGGGCCTGGAGAACGTCCGCGCCGTGGAGGCCAACGCCCCCGAGCTGCTGGACGCCCTGCTCACGCCCGGCTCCGTCTCCGAGGTGTGGGTGTTCTTCCCGGACCCGTGGCACAAGAAGCGGCACCACAAGCGCCGCCTGGTCTCCCCCGCCTTCGCGGACCGCGTGGCGCGGGTGCTCGCCCCCGGCGGGGTGCTGCGGCTGGCGACGGACTGGTCGGGCTACGCCGTGCAGATGCGCGAGGTGCTCGAGGCGCACCCGGAGTTCGAGAACCTCTTCCCCGGGCGCGCCGCAGGCGAGGACTCCCCGCTCACGCGGGTGCGCCGCGAGGGCAGGGAGACCGAGGTGGGTGCCCAGCCGCT
>NZ_RBLN01000426.1:0-244 GCF_003989405.1 Micrococcus sp. HSID17227
CCGCTTGAAAAAAAAAAAAACCATTCATCCCCCCAATTTATCCCCCTCTCTTTACTACCAACACTTATCCTCGCCCCCTTCATCTTCTCTCACGTCTCCCTCCTTTCCCCACCACTATTCCAACCCTCTACTCATCATCACCTCTACGTCTCCGCACTCTCCTCTTTCTCCATCTCCGCTCTTTCCACCCGCCTTTTTACATACTTCTCTTTCCTCCAACACATCTTCACCCGCCTACTTCTCT
>NZ_RBLN01000427.1:0-998 GCF_003989405.1 Micrococcus sp. HSID17227
TTGCCCCTGCCCCGCGACCCGGCCCTGGCGGGCCTGACCGTGACCGCCGGCGCCCTGCCCGCCGCCGACGACGCCCGCGGCGTCACCCTCGACACGCAGACCGCGGACCGGCACGGAGTGGCCGTGGGCGACGTCGTCACGCTGGCGAGCGAGTCCGGGCCCGCCCCGGCCACCACGCCGGTGGACGCGGTGGTCACGGGCCTGACCCAGCCCTCCCCCGACCCGATGCTCTCCGGGCAGGCACAGGTGTGGGCCTCACCCGCGGCGCTGACCGCGGTGCAGGGCCAGGACGGGCAGGCCGGGTTCACCCCCCACCTGCTGCTGCGCCTGGCCGACGGAGCGGACGTCCCCGCCGTCGCCGAGGACGCCCGCGCCGAGGCCACAGCGGCCGGGGTGGACGCCGACGTCGCGACCCCAGACGAAGCCGTGCGCTCGGCGGTGACGCAGCTGAGCGGCGGCACCGACCTGCTGGGCTGGGTGCTCGGCGGCTTCGCGGCGCTGGCCCTGCTGGTGACCGCGCTGGTCATCGCGAACACCTTCCAGGTGCTCGTGGCCCAGCGCACCCGTGACCTCGCGCTGCTGCGCACCATCGGCTCGACGACGGCCCAGGTGCGGGCCTCCGTGCTGACCGAGGCCGCCGTCGTGGGCGTGGTGGGCTCCGTGCTGGGCGCCGGTCTCGCCGTGGCGATCGTGGCCGGCGTGGCCGCGGCCGCCCGCGAGATGCTGGACCTGCCGTTCCTCACGTTCGGTCTGCACCCGGCCGGGCTCGCCGTCTCGGTGGCCGTGGGTGTGGCGGTGACGGTCCTGGCCGCGCTGGCCCCCGCGGTGGCCGCGACGCGCGTCGCCCCGCTCGAGGCCCTGCGGCCCAAGGACGAGGTGACCGCCGGATCGCGCGGCGGCCGGGTCCGCACGGCGATCGGGCTGGTGCTGGCCGTCGGCGGCACCGCGCTCATGCTGGGGGGTGTGTCCGTCCGGGAGCCGGTCTCAGCGATCCGCGG
>NZ_RBLN01000041.1:0-12273 GCF_003989405.1 Micrococcus sp. HSID17227
TAGGTCCGCCCGCTGGCCGGCCTCGGCCCCGGAGCGGACGCGGTCCAGGTCCTCGATCCGCAGCAGGAAGGCGCGGTCCGTGGCGCGCGCGGCGAGCCACGCGACGAGCGCGGTGCGCAGGTTGCCCAGGTGCAGGCTTCCCGTGGGGGAGGGGGCGTAGCGTCCGGCGGGCATGGGATCTCCTGGGGAAAGTGAAGACCCCTCACGCACCTGCCAGAGCCCACCTACCCTTGCTACCTTCCGGTCCTGGGGGAGTTCAGCGAGATGACACCACGTGAGGGGCCGCCGACGACTCTACCAGGGTGGCGGCGGGCGCGGCGATTCGGGCCGCGGCGAGCCCCGGGCCGGGCCCGCGCCTCCCGCGGGGGATTGGCGCGGCCCAGGACGATCTGGTTATTATGGAGCCTGCCCTCGCGCGGTCCGCCGCATGAGGGCGCACCAAGGAGGATTCGCCTAGCGGCCTATGGCGCACGCCTGGAACGCGTGTTGGGTTAACAGCCCTCGGGGGTTCAAATCCCCCATCCTCCGCAGATAAGCCCCGGGACCCCAGTGGTTCCGGGGCTTTTCGCATGTCCGGGGCCGCTGTCGTCGCGGGACGCGCGCCCGACGTCAGCGGCCCGCCCCGCTGGATGCGAGACGCGGGTCACATTTGCGCGTATCCTTCTCCCCAGTCGCCCGGGACCGCCGGCGGCCGCCGCTCGGAACTCGCACCGCACCGGCCATCCCCACCCCGATCTGGAGACCCCATGTCCTTCGCAGATCTCATCACCACCGTGAACGACGTCATCTGGTCCCCGGCCCTGATCTGGCTCTGCCTGATCGTCGGCCTCTACTTCACCATCCGGACCATGTTCCTGCAGTTCGTGAACATCCCGGACATGGTGAAGCAGCTCCGCGAGGGCCAGGACTCCGCGGACGGCACCTCGTCCCTCCAGTCCCTCATGATGTCGCTCGCCGGCCGCGTCGGCATGGGCAACATCGGCGGCGTCGCCACAGCCATCGCGTTCGGCGGCCCCGGTGCCGTGTTCTGGATGTGGGTCATGGCCCTGCTCGGCGCCGCCACGTCCTTCATCGAGTCCACGCTCGGCCAGATCTACAAGGAGCGCGACCCGGACACCGGCGAGTACCGCGGCGGCCCGGCGTACTACTTCGAGAAGGCCTACAAGCACACGGCCGCCGCCCCCGCGTTCAAGGTGTACGCCATCCTGTTCGCCGTCGTCACCGTCTTCGCCACCAGCTACTTCCTGCCGGGCGTGCAGGCCAACGGCGTGGCCGCGGCCGTGGGCGAGGCGTGGGCCGTGCCCGCCTGGGTCGTGGCCCTGGCCATGGTCATCCTGCTGGCCTTCATCGTCCTGGGCGGCGTGAAGCGCATCGCGACGTTCGCCGTCTACGTGGTGCCCGTGATGGCCGTGCTGTACATCATCCTCGCGCTGATCGTGCTGTTCCTGAACTTCGACCAGATCCCCGAGGTCTTCGGCTCCATCTTCGCCAGCGCGTTCGGCGTGCACGCCGTGTTCGGCGCGATCCTCGGCCTCGCCATCCAGTGGGGCGTGAAGCGCGGCGTCTACTCCAACGAGGCCGGCCAGGGCACGGGCCCGCACGCCGCCGCGGCCGCCGAGGTCTCGCACCCGGCAAAGCAGGGCTTCGTGCAGGCGTTCGCCGTGTACATCGACACGCTCTTCGTCTGCTCGGCCACCGCGTTCATCATCATCTCCACGGGCGCCTACCGGGTGTACTCGGACGGGTCCGGCTCCGGCCTGCTGTTCGAGGGCATCGTCTCGCCGACGGCCTCCGAGGGCCCGGCCTTCGTCCAGACCGGCTTCGACGCCATGTTCTCCGGCTTCGGCCCCACGTTCGTGGCCGTGGCGCTGGCGTTCTTCGCCTTCACCACGATCGTGGCGTACTACTACATGGCCGAGGTCAACATCGTGTTCCTCACGCGCAACCTGCGCAACGGCATGGTCCGCCGCGTCGCGCTGCGCTTCCTGCAGGCCCTGATCCTCGTGTCGGTGGCCTACGGCGCCGTCGCCACCACGGGTGCGGCCTGGGGCCTCGGCGACATCGGCGTGGGCTCCATGGCCTGGCTGAACATCCTCGGCATCCTGGTGCTGCAGGGCCCGGCCCTCAAGGCCCTCAAGGACTACCGCGCACAGAAGCGCCAGGGTCTCGACCCGCAGTTCGACCCGCGCCCGCTCGGCATCCGCAACGCGGACTTCTGGGAGCACCGCGCCGACGGCCTGATCACCCAGGGCGTCGCCGGCACGGCCGAGCACCCGATCGTCGCCGAGGGCGGCGCCCACCGCGCCTGACCTACCGGCGGGGCTGGGCTCTCCCTGCCCCACCACGACGACGGCCCGGACGCCGCCAGCGTCCGGGGCGTCGTCGTGCGCGGCAGGTCAGAACAGCTGGCGCAGGTTCGCCTTCGCGAGGTCGAGCAGCTTGGTGCCCTTGCCGTCGAGGACGGTGCGCATGGCGTAGAGCGCGAAGCCCTTGGCCTGCTCGAACTCGATGCTCGGCGGGATCGTCAGCTCCTGACGCTCGGTCTTGACCACCAGCAGCGCAGGCCCGTCGTGGGCGAGGAACTCGCGCATCACCGCAGGCAGGTCCGTCGTGTGGTCCGCGCGGAAGCCCTCGATGCCGGCTGCCTCCGCGATCGCCGCGAAGTCCGGGTTCTGCAGGTCCGTCCCGAAGGGGACGAACCCGGCGGCCATCATCTCGAGCTCCACGAAGTTCAGCGAGTCGTTGTCGAACACGAGCGTCTTCACGGGCAGGTCGTTCTGCACGAACGACAGCAGCTCGCCGAGCATCATGGCCAACCCGCCGTCGCCGGCCATCGCCACCACCTGGCGGGCAGGGTCGACCGCCTGGGCGCCGACCGCCTGCGTGACCGCGTTGGCCATGGAGCCGTGGGACAGGGAGCCGATGATCCGGCGGCGCCCGTTCATCGTCAGGTACCGGGAGGCCCAGACCACCGGGGAGCCGACGTCGGGCAGGAACACCACGTCGTCGTCGGCCAGCTCGTCGAGGAGGCGGGCCACGTACTGCGGATGCACGCGTCCGCGTCCCGGGGAGGCCAGCTGGTCGAGGTCCTTGCGGGTCTTGGCGTAGTGCTTGAGCGCCTTGTCCAGGAACGCCGACGACGAGTTCCCGCGCAGCAGCGGCAGCAGGGCCTGGGCCGTCTCCTTCACGCCGCCCACGAGCGGCACGTCCACGGCCACCCGTCGGCCGATCTGCTCGCCGCGCACGTCCACCTGGATGACCGTGGCGTCCTCGGGGTAGAACTGCCGGTACGGCAGGGAGGAGCCGAGGATCAGCAGAGTCTCGGCCTCCTTGAGCGCGTGGTAGCCGGAGGCGAAGCCGAGCAGGCCGGTCAAACCGACGTCATACGGGTTGTCGTACTCGATCCGGTCCTTGCCGCGCAGCGCGTGGACGATCGGGGCCTGCAGGCGCTCCGCCAGGGCCACGACCTCGTCGTGGGCGCCGGCCGCACCCGCGCCGGCCAGGATGGTGATCCGCTTGGACGAGTCCAGGGCCTCGGCGGCCTCGCGCAGCACGGAGTCGGCCGGGATGACGCGGGACGGCGTGTGACGGATCACCTCGGGCTTCGCGGAGAGCTCGGTGAGGGCCACGTCGCCCGGGATCACGAGCACGGCCACGCCCCGCTGCTCGACGGCGGCCCGCATCGCGGTGCGCAGCATGCGGGGCATCTGGTCCGCCGAGGAGACGTGCTCCACGTAGACGGAGCACTCGCGGAACAGGTCCTGCGGATGGGTCTCCTGGAAGTAGCCCGAACCGATCTCCTCCGACGGGATGTGCGCGGCGATCGCGAGCACCGGGGTGCGGGAGCGCTGTGCGTCGAACAGGCCGTTGATCAGGTGGAGGTTGCCCGGACCGCACGAGCCCACGCAGACCGCGAGCTCATCCGTGAGCTGGGACTCGGCGGAGGCGGCGAAGGCCGCGGTCTCCTCGTGCCGGGTGTGCACCCACTGGATGCCGCCGTGGGAGCGCAGGGCCTCGGTCAGCCCGTTGAGGGAGTCCCCGGGCACGCCGTACATGCGGCGCACGCCCGAGGCGTGGAGGGTCTCGACGATGTTCTGGGCGACGGTGGCCACGGTGGAACCTCTCTGGTCGGGAGGCGCCCGGGCCGGTTCGGCAGGGGCGCGGCATTGCCTTCCACGCTAGGGGTCGAGGTCCAGGCCCGGGGAGGGTCGGCCGCCCGCAGAGGGGGCGTCCGGCCTGATCAGCGCAGCAGGTCGCGCTCCACCCAGCGCAGCAGGGACTCGCCCGCCCGCTCGTGGACGTCCTCGGCGTCGCCGATGCCGCGTTCGGCGAGGATCGCCGCCGTCACCACGCCGTAGGGCTTCTCGGGGACGCCGTCGGCGGGCCGCACGTCCATGTGCTCCACGGCGAGTCCGCGCTCGTGCAGCCGGTCGGCCATGGCGTAGTCGCTGCGCGAGTCGCCCGCGGTGAGCCAGCGTTCGGGCACCGGGGTGCCCGCCTCCGCCAGCAGGTCGAAGCAGCGCTCGACGCCCAGGTCCTTGCCGGAGGAGCGGTGCTCGACGTCCACCGAGATCACCGAGGGGGCCACGCGCACCTCCTCGGCGAGTCCGCGCTCGGCGAGCAGATCCTCGACGCGCGCGGCGACGTCGTCGCGCACCCGCTCGTACTCCGTCTGGTCCGCGCCGACCGTCTTCTCGAGGGAGACCATGGCCAGCTTGGTGCGGTCGGTGAACTGCAGGTCCCCGGCGCGCTCATCGTTGAGGGCCCAGATCGCGTCACGGGTGTCCGCGTCGATGGCCATGTCCGGGTCGGTGCGGAGCCAGTCCGGGGCGGTGCCGTCCACGGTGACGTCGGGCAGGTCCCCGGAGGGCACCGCGGAGAACGGGAACCACACGGCGCCCTTCTCGCAGATCGCGTGGAAGGGAGCGTCGTCCGGGAGGCCCGCGTAGCGCAGCGGGGCGATCAGGTTGTGCAGGAGGAAGTCCGTGGAGCGGCCCGTGTTGAAGCCGACCGGCACCCCGCGCCTCGCGAGGCGGACGAGCACGTCGATGATCCCCTCCGGCACGGTCCGGGTCTCGGTGGAGGCCACGGGGGCGTCCACGTCCAGCAGGAGTCCTATCGGGGAGGAAGTGCGCATGCCCCCACCCTAGGCCGCGGTGGCCCATGCCCGCGATGGGCCCGGCGGCTACGCTGACCCTGAGACCCGCCCCGCCCGGGGCACACCCCCGACGATCACCCCACGGGAGCACCCATGAGCACCGCCACCGACCTCGGCCCGTCCCGCAGCCCCTTCGGCCCCGACGCCGCGGCGCGCGTCCCCAGCTCGGGGACGGGGCTGTCCTCGACGGGCGGTCGGGTGGCCATGCTCGTGGTCGTGATCCTCGCGGTCGTGGCCGCGTTCCTGGGCTCCGGCGTCGTCGGCGGCCTGACCCCGGTGGCCGAGGCCGCGGGCGGCTGGCTCGGCCCGGACGCCACCTGGGTGTCCCCGGCGACCCCCGCGTTCGGCATCTGGTCCGTGATCTACGCGGGCCTGCTGGCGTACGCCGTGTGGCAGTTCCTCCCCTCGGCCCAGTCGGCCCGTCACGACCGCCTGCGACCGTGGATCCTGGTCTCGGTGCTGCTCAACGCCGCGTGGATCTGGACGGTGCAGGCCGGGCTGCTGGGGCTGAGCGTCGTGGTGATCGCGTTGCTGCTGGCATGCCTGGCGTGGATCCTGGTGCTCCTCGAATCCGTCCGCGCGCACAGCTGGGGTGAGCGGATCCTCCTGGACGGGGTGCAGGGCCTGCATCTGGGCTGGGTCTCGATCGCCGCCGTGGCGAACCTGGCCGCGTGGCTGGCCTCGACCGGCGTCGTCGGCGATCCGGGGCAGTCCTCCCTCTGGGCGAAGGTGATGCTCGTGGTGGCGGTGCTGATGGGCGCGTTCACGGCCGTGTACAACGGCGGCCGCCCGGCTCCGGCCCTCGCGCTCGCGTGGGGTCTGGTGTGGATCGGCGTCGGCCGCGCGGACGGCACGGGGCTGCTCTCGGGCAGCCTCGCCCTCCTGGCGTGGGGCGGCGCGGCGATCGTCCTGCTGTGCTGGCTGGCCGCGCTGCTGCTCTCCCGCCGGTCCGCGACGGGCGAGGCCCGCGACCTCGTCCTCGACGCACTCGACGGCGGCGGCGACCCCATCGACGGCCGTCGCTGACCCCCGTCGTCATTGACGGAACGGGGACCGATGCTGTCGTGACGTGCGGCAACACCTGTGCCTCCCACATGCGATGATGTGGTGATCCGAAGGCCCCGCCTCACGGCGGGGCCTTCGTCATGTCCCCGTCCCTTCCCTTCCAGGATCCTCGTGCCCCTTGCCCGTCTGCGCGCGGCGCTCCCCGCGGCCGCACTGTCCCTGCTCCTGCTCACCGGCTGCACCGCCACCGACGACGGCGTCACCCCGGCGAGCGATGCCGACACCTCCGCGTCGGTCAGCACGATGCCGACGACGCCCACCCCCTCCGTCGACGCGGCTGCGACGAGCCGTGCCGCTGCGTCGTCGCTGGCCGCCTCCTCCGCCGCGCAGAGCTCGCGCGCCGCGGCGTCGTCCTCGAGCGGGGCTGCCGAGTCGCGTGCCGCTGAGGGCTCCCGCAGTGCTGGACCGGCGGCGCCCGCCGCCCCGGCCGACGTCGAGGGAGACGTGGTCACGGTCGAGTCGATCTCGGACGGCGACACGATCCGCGTGACCCTCGGCGAGGTGTCCACGCGGGTGCGCCTGCTCAACATCGACACCCCCGAGACCCGTCACCCCTCGAAGCCGGTGGAGTGCATGGGACCGGAGGCGACGGCGGCGCTGACGTCGATGATCAGCCCCGGCGACACGGTGGTGCTGCGGTACGATCGCCGGCTCTACGACCGCTACGGCCGCCTCCTCGCCGGCGTGTACGCCGACGGCGTCCTGCTCAACGCCGAGATGGCCCGCCTGGGCTACGGCGAGCCGGCGGTCTTCGACGGCAACGACCGTTTCCTGCCCGAGGTCGAGGCGGCGTGGGAGGAGGCCCGGGCGAACGGCGTCGGCAGGTTCTCCGGGGAGTGCGGCACCGCGGCCGAGCCCATCCCGGAGGCGGCCCCGGCCCCCGCCCCGGAGGCGGCCCCCGCGGCCGGCGACGCGGGGCCGGTGAGCGGAGCCGACTCCGTGTGCCCGGACTCCCACCCGGTCAAGGCCAACGACAACTCGGGCATCTACCACATGCCCGGTCAGCAGCACTACGGCAAGACCAACGCGCGCCACTGCTACGCCTCCGCCTCCGCGGCGCAGGCGGGCGGCTACCGCGCGGCCCGGCGCTGAGGGCCCCGCGCACGACGACGGCCGCCCACCTCGCCAGGTGAGCGGCCGTCGTTGTCGGTGCGGAACGTGCGCTCGGCGCCGCGCCGGGCGCGGTCAGCGGCCCTCGTGGACCGCCCGCAGTTCGTAGCCGCGCTCCTCCACGGCCGTCTGCTTCTCGGCGCGCTTCTCCACCCCGGCCACGTCCTTCGGGGGCAGCTGCACCCGAGCCTCGGCGGGCAGGCCGGCCTCGAGCTGGCGGGCACGCTCCACCTCGGCGTCGACCTCCAGGCCGAGCAGCAGCACGATGTTGAAGATCCACAGGGCGAACAGCAGCGCCATGACCGTGCCGATCGCACCGTACGCCGAGTAGCCGGCGAACTGCGTGAAGTACACGGACAGGGCCACCGCGGCCAGCACCATGCCCACCAGCGCCACGATGTTGCCGGGGCCGAAGAGGTGGAAGCGCGGCTTCTGGACGTTCGGGGTGGTGTAGTACAGGGTCGCGATCAGCACCAGCAGGATCACGACGACGACAGGCCACTTCGCCCACGCCCACACCGGCAGGAACGTGTCCGAGAGGAAGTTCACCACGCCGGTCATGCCGAGCGGCCCGGCGATCGGCTGGAGGAAGCCGTCCACGAGCGAGCGGTTCAGCGCCAGCGAGAGCAGCACGACCACGATGCCCACGATCAGGATGAGCGTGGTGAGCAGGTTGGTCAGCGTCAGCTTCACCAGGCCGCGGCCCTCCTCGTAGCCGTACACCGTGTTGGCCGAGCGGTTGAACGCCTTCACGTACGCGGAGGCGGACCACAGGGCGGTCGCGATGCCGATGATGAGGGCGATGATCCCGCCGCCTGAGCCGGCCGAGTCGCTCATGGTGGTCACCAGGTTCGTGACGAGCGGCTGGTAGTCGCTCGGGACCAGGCCGGTCAGCTCCCCCAGCAGATCGTCGATGGCCCCGCGGTTGGAGGCGAGCACGAGGGACAGGATGGAGAACACGGCCAGCAGGGAAGGAGCCAGCGAGAGCACCAGGTAGTAGGTGAGCTTCGCGGCCAGGTCGGTGCCGCCGTCGTTGCCGAACTCCTTGAGCGCGCGTGTGAGCGCGTACTTCCAGCCGGCGCCGTCGAGCTTCACGCCCTTGAGCCTCTCGGCACGCTGGTCGGGATCGATCTTCGCGGCCTCCAGGGTCGCGTCCACAGGATGAATGGCCACGTCGGTCCTCTCGCGCTCGGGGGCAGGGTGCGGGTCGGGCCCCACGGTAGCGGACGGGTGCCCCGTCCGTCCCGACCGGAGCGGCGCTGGGCCGCGGACCCGGGCGATCAGCACTCGATGACGTTCACGGCCAGGCCGCCGCGCGAGGTCTCCTTGTACTTGGACTTCATGTCCGCGCCGGTGTCGCGCATGGTCGTGATGGCCTGGTCCAGGGTCACCCGGTGCGAGCCGTCCCCCAGCAGCGCCAGCCGGGCCGCGTTGATGGCCTTCACCGACGCGATCGCGTTGCGTTCGATGCACGGCACCTGGACGAGGCCGCCCACGGGGTCGCACGTCAGCCCGAGGTTGTGCTCGATCCCGATCTCGGCCGCGTTCTCCACCTGGTCCACGGTGCCGCCGAGCACGGCGCACAGGGCGCCCGCCGCCATGGAGCAGGCCGAGCCGACCTCGCCCTGGCAGCCGACCTCGGCGCCGGAGATGGAGGCGTTGCGCTTGTACAGGATGCCGATCGCCGCCGCGGTGAGCAGGAACTCGACCACCTTGTCGTCCCGCTCCTGCTGCGTGGCGCCCTCGGGGAGCACGAAGCGCATGTAGTAGAGCATGACGGCCGGGATGATGCCCGCGGCGCCGTTCGTGGGCGCGGTGACGATGCGCCCGCCCGAGGCGTTCTCCTCGTTCACCGCGAGCGCGAAGAGGTTGACCCACTCCATGGCCCACATAGGGTCGGTGCGGTCGGTGGTCTGGAGCAGGTGCTCCCGCAGCGCGGGGGCCCGACGGCGGACCTTCAGTCCGCCGGGCAGGATCGGCTCGGTGCGGGACACGCCGTTGTGGACGCATTCCTCCATGACGGCCCAGATGGCCAGCAGCTGGGTGCGCAGCTCGTCGAGGTCGTGGCGGGTGGCCTCGTTGGCGAGCATGAGCTCCGCGATGCTCAGGCCCGCCTCGTGACAGCGGGCGGCGAGCTCGGCGCCCGTGGAGAAGGGGTACGGTTCGCCGGTGTCGCCGTCGTCGGTGCGGTTGACGTCCTTGGTGGCGTCCAACTCGGCCTCGAGCTCGTCCGAGGTGACCACGAAGCCGCCGCCCACGGAGTAGTAGTCGCGGGTGTGAAGCTGTTCGCCGGCGTCGTCGTAGGCGGTCAGGCGCATGCCGTTCGGATGCCCGGGCAGGGACTCGCGCATGTGCAGCGTCAGGTCCGCCTGCCGGTCGAAGGCGATCTCGTGGCGCCCGTCCAGGGGCAGCCGACCGCCCGTGACGATCTCCTCCACGAGCCCGGTGCAGGCGTCCGGGTCGATGGTCTCGGGGTCCTGGCCGGCCAGGCCGAGCAGCACCGCGGTGTCCGAGCCGTGGCCCACGCCGGTGGCCGCCAGCGAGCCGAACAGCTCGGCGTGCACGCGGGCCGTGCGCTCGAGGACGCCGTGCTGGCCCATGCTGTCCGTGAAGCGGCGGGCAGCGCGCATGGGCCCCACGGTGTGGGACGAGGACGGGCCGATGCCGATCGAGAACAGGTCGAGGACGCTGAGCGCCATGCAGTGCTCCTAGGGTGCGAGCGGGACGCGCGGTGGCCGGGGGTGGGGGCCGGACGCGCGGAGCCGGGTGATCCGGTGCAGACCAGACTAGGGGCACGGGGCCCGGCAGGCCATGGGGTCGCGGGTCGTGGTCCGCGGTGCTCTCCGGCCCGTCGCCCGCCGCACGGTCCGGAGCCGGGAGCGCTCAGAGGATGTTGTCCTTGGACTCCTCCACCTGCGCGGCCGCGCGGAACGCCGTCAGGTCACGCAGATACTCGTCCGCGTGGGGGAACACGGGCCCCTGCCCGGCCACGAGCATGACCCCCTCGAGGGGCTCGAACCGGGAGCGGCCCGCGTGGACGTCCTCACCGGCGTCGACCAGGGTGCGCAGCTGCCACCACGTGGGGGCCATCAGGTTGACCTCGCCGGCCCGGAAGCGGCGCAGCAGCTCGGCGGGGGACGCCCAGCCGTGGCTGGCCGCCTCGGAGGACATCCGCTCGGGGGACTGGCCCTGGGGCAGGTGGACGGCGAAGAAGAACGTGTCGTAGCGGCGCGGGCCCCCGTGCGGGGTGATCCACCGGGACCACGGCACGAGCGCGCCGACGTCGGGGCGCAGCCCCTCGCGGTCGAGCAGCTCCCCGAAGTCCACCTCGTGGCGCTCGACGGCGTCACGCAGCTCGTCGGGGAACGCGGCCACCCGGGCCGGGTCCACGGGGGTGCCGGTGGCCGCGTCGCGGGCCAGGAGCACCCCGGTCTCCTCGAACGTCTCGCGGACGGCGGCGGCGCGCACGCGGCCGGCGCCCTCGGCAGGGTCGAGCTCCGCGAGGGTGCCCTGGGCGTCCACGGGCTCGTGCGGCAGCCCCAGGCGCCGGCCCCAGTCGGCCAGGTCCGTGCCCTCCCACAATCGGTCCGACAGGTCGTCCGCGGGGTCCACGCGGCCGCCGGGGAAGGCCGTGGCGTGGGCGCTGAAGGCCATGGTCCCGGCGCGGCGGACGGTGAACACCGAGGTCTCGCCGCCGGCCCCGGGCCGGACCAGCACGAGGGAGGAGGCGGGCACCGCCGGGACCCGGGGCCGGTCCTCGGCGACCGGCGGGGCGGTGGGCGGGGCGGCGGGGCTCACGGTGCCTCCTCGGTTCGGGCGATCATGGTCCGGACGCACGGGCCGACGACGGCGGCCCCGGCCGCTCCCGCGCGCGGGTCATGCGGCCCGGACGTGCGCGGACCCGTAGTCTGTAGCGTAAGTCACTGTGCTCGGGGCGGAGGCCCCGGGGCGAGACCGCGACCCAAGGAGGAGAGGCCGTGAAGATCCTGGTGCTGGCCAAGCAGGTGCCGGACACGTGGCAGGAGCGTGAGCTGAGCCTGGAGACCGGCTGGGTGGTGCGCGACGGCGCGGCCGAGCCCGTGCCGGACGAGATCAGCGAGCGCGTCATGGAGGTCGCCCTGGGCTGGCGGGACGCCGGCGCGGACATCGAGGTCGTGGCCCTGACGGTGGGCCCCGAGGACTCCTCGAAGACCCTGCGCAAGATGCTGGCCATGGGCGCGGACTCCGCCGTGCAGATCACCGACGACGCACTCGTCGGCTCGGACGCCGTGCAGACGGCTCGCGTGATCGCCGCGGCCGTCGAGAAGGAGGGCGCCGACCTCGTGCTCGCCGGCACGGTGTCCACGGACGGCGGCACCGGCGTGGTGCCCGCCATGGTCGCCGAGCTCCTGGAGCGGCCCTACCTGCCGCACGCCGAGGCCCCCGAGCTGGCCGACGGCGAGCTGATCGGCACCGTGGCGACCTCGGACGCGGACGTGCGCGCCGCCGTCGCCCTGCCCGCCGTGGCGAGCCTGACGGAGAAGACCGCCGAGCCGCGGTTCCCGAACTTCAAGAACATCA
This sequence comes from Micrococcus sp. HSID17227, assembly GCF_003989405.1. Classification (NCBI taxonomy): domain Bacteria; kingdom Bacillati; phylum Actinomycetota; class Actinomycetes; order Micrococcales; family Micrococcaceae; genus Micrococcus; species Micrococcus sp. HSID17227. Next base: position 11,894 of record NZ_RBLN01000041.1, read on the forward strand.
TGGCGGCCAAGAAGAAGCCGCTCACCGTGCTGTCCCTGGCCGACCTCGGCATCGCCGCGGGCCCGGCCGAGGCCGCCTACCGCTCCGTGATGGTCTCGGCGGACACGCGTCCCGAGCGCGCCGCGGGCGAGAAGATCACCGACGACGGCACCGCCGCCGAGCGGCTGGTGGAGTTCCTCGCGGGTCGGGGGCTCGTGTGAGCGCGAACGTGGAGGAGACCGAGATGACGACGCAGACCGACGCCGCGAACAGCGGTCAGACCGTGCTGGTGCACGCCGAGATCGGCGCGGACGGCGCGCTCCGCCCGGTCGTGGCCGAGCTGCTCGGCGCGGCCGCCACCGTGGGCGTGCCCGAGGCCGTCCTCGTGACCGATGCGGAGG
>NZ_RBLN01000004.1:0-36119 GCF_003989405.1 Micrococcus sp. HSID17227
TGAGCAGTGCGCGAGGAGCTGGGCTTGCCCCATTCGGCACCGACCACCGCGTCGGCATCCGCGGACAGCAAGGTGTTGATCATGGTCTGCAGCAGATGGCGCATCATGTCCGGGGACGCTTCAGACAAGGCTTCTCCGAGCAGGCCGGCAGGGTCGAGAATATGAGGAGCGGTCATCGTGATGACTCCATTCGAGGATTCTGTGGAAGGTTGACTCGACGGATCACACGGTGGCCGCGTCCACGTCTGAGACGACACGCCCGACCACCGGGCGCTACACCACTATGCGGGACTCAACTCTCGCTGATGCTGTCGTGATCCACGATTACGAGGCCGCGCCCGGGGACGTACATCATGGCACTGGCCTGCATCTTGGGGTACTGATCGTCGGTCTTATCTGTGTCCACCATGGTCACTCCTCCGGTTCGATTGGGTGATTGTCAGCCTACGGACTGCCCTGGACGCGATAGTCGCCGTTCTCAGGGCTCGAAGTGCTCCAGGGACGCCTTCACGGCCGCAGCGTAGGGCTTGGAGCTGTAGTGCTGTAGGGACACGAGCGCGGCTGGCGCGCCCGAGGTGCTCATCACGGCCCGCCCGCGCGGCATCGCCGCCAGGTCAGACACGTCGAGCACGCGTTCGCGCTGGACCGATGTGGACACCGAGCGTCCGCCGCGGCCGCCGGCGGAGGAGCTGCGGCGCACCACGTCACGATCCCCGACCACCTGGGACAAGAACGGCAGGAAGTCCGCATCCTGGAGCCCGGAACCGGCCACGCGGACGTTGCTCGCGTTCCACAGTTTCCGCATCCCCTCGCGCCCGAACGCCTCCACGCCCTGATCCCAGCCCTGGAAGAACGAGGAGAGCACGATCCCGCGTGAGCCGTAGTGCGAATACACGTCCGGCAGCTGTCGCCAGCGGCACACGTTCGCCACCTCATCGAGCACGCCCATCAGAGGCGGGGAGAGCCGCCCCGAGGGCAAAGATGCCGCGTGCTCCTCGGCCTCCGTGAGAATCGCCATCGTCAGCGCGCCGGTGATCGCCCGCGCGGTTCCAGCGCCCTCCTTGGAAATCAGGAACAGGGTGTCAGTGGTGGACGCGAAGCGGCGGTGGTCGAACTCAGGCCGGCCGACTTCCCCGGTGTCCCGAATCCACGGGATCACCGAGTCGTAGGTGAGCACGTTCACCCACGGGCGCATCGTGCCGTAGACACCATCACGCTGCTTGGGCGTGAGGCCCTGAATCTGGGCCAGGGACTCGGCCAGCTGGCCGTGTCCGGCGGCGCGCAGCTCACGCACCGGAGAGTCGTCCTCGGGGTCTTGCGCCCAGCGGGCTACGTCCGTGATCGGCCGGCCCGACACGGCGGCGGCGAAGAACAGGTGCGCCAACAGCCTCTTACCGTCCGACTCGAAGTACGCATCCGCCTGCGCCCCCGTGGTCGTGGCAGAGGACACGAACACGTCTGTGAGCTCTTCGGCGCGCATCATCGAGGTCACGAACGAGAGCGGGTTCCACCACCACGACGCCGGCTCACCGATGATCCCCTGCACGTCGTGGACCCACACGACGCCCTTCTCCGAGCGAGGCCCGCGCGTGAGGTCCACAATGTCCCGTTTGTTGGAGGTCGCCAGCACCGGGCCGTTGGTCTCCACGATCTGCGGCACGCAGACACAAGTGGTCTTGCCCGCGCGCGGGCCCATGATCCAGGTCTGCACCCACTCCCACGAGGCATAGAGCATCCGCCCGCCGTTGGTGAGCTTCGCCAGCGGCACGCCTGGCCCCGCAGCGTCCGCGTGGAGACGGGCGGCGTCCTTGGTCGCGGCCGCGCCGGTCATCTCCTTGAAATCGCGCGGCCGGGACATGGACCGGGCCAGGTGGTCCACGCGCGACCTCGAACCACCGCCCATGACTTTCCACCCGGCCATACCCAGCAGGGCCAGCAGCACGAGCGCGCCCACGAGGGCCACGATCTGCCAGACGCTCACGGGCAGCTGGCCCCGAGCCTGGAGCATCACCACGTCAAGCAGCCCGGTCCCGGCCGGCGCGCCAGCGGTGAGCAGTCCCACCCCGGCCCAGACGCCGCCCAGGCACAGCACCACGCACAGTGCGCCCGTGGCGACCATCCATCCGGTGTCGGCCATTCCCGGCTGAGCGCGCCGGCCCGCGCGAGGATCAGAGAACGTCAACGTTGGTCATCTCCCAATCCCGGTTCGTGTTCGTGTTGTCCTTCTCCAGCGCCGTGAGCTGCGTGTGGAACGGGATGCCCGCCTCCTTGCCGGTCTTCAACAGGAAGTTGCCCGCGCCCGGCCGCAGCCCGGCCCGGCCGGTCCACGGGTCCACGGGGGCTTCACCGATCCAGTCCGAGAGCTGGGAGACTTCTGCCCGCGTGAGTGCGAACACTTCCTCCAGGTTGCCCATCTCGCCCTCAGACAGCCCACCGAGGAAGACCATCGCGGACCGCTCCACGAAGCCCCACGCCACATCGGTGAGGTGCTGCTCGGAGAGCTTCAGATCCTTCATGGTGTGCGTGACCATGATCTGGCCGATGCCCCGACCACGGTTCAGGCGGGTGATCGCGTCGATGAAATGCACCATGTCATCGGAGGCGCGCAGCACCCGCCACAGCTCGTCCATGACCAGCAGGTAGGTGCGGCGGCGTCGGCCCTCGTCGGCCGCGAGGTGGGATTCGGCCGAGACGGTGGCCGAGCCCAGGTTCCAGCACAGTGACTGGACGGCAGCCATGAGAACGGCGTCGTTCTCGTTCACCCCGGAGATGTCGAAGACGGCCGGGCGTCCTAGCTCCAGGTGCTCCGACGTCGGCTCACTGAACAAGGTGCCGTAGGGGCCGGCCGGACCCAGCGAAATGAGCGCGTCGAGCAAGCCCTGAACGCGCGTGTTGTAGGCGTTCCCGTCCTCATACGTCAGGGCCACGGCCCGCAGCTCCTCCGGTGCCGACTGGATGAACGCGGTCAGCTGGGGGATCAGCGGCGGGTTTTTCAACTCAGGATCGAGCATCTGCACGGCCAGGGCCAGCACCGACGCCTCATGGGGGGCCAGAGGTTGACCCAGCATCATGCCCACGAGGCCCTTCATCAGCGAGAGCCGGCGCGAGGTCATCTCGTCCAAGGCGACCTGTCGGGCCGAAGCGTCCTTGATCTGGTGGAGCCGATGCACCATCGGCCCCAGGTCCAGCGGGTTGATGTGTCCGTGGCCGGGCGAGAACGTGATGACCTGACCGCCGAGGGATCGGATGGTGTGAACGTAGTCCGGCCGCGAGTCGGCCAGGATCAGCGGGATCACGCCCCAGTTGGAGAGCACCGTGATGATGCGGTGGACCAGGGAGGTCTTTCCCAGACCCGGCTGGCCCAGCACGAACGCGGACGGGTTGGAGATGATGCCCGAGGTGAACCAGGAGACCGGATCGGCGCACACCAGGGAGCGGCGGCGCAGGTGGGAGCCCAGCGGGACGCCGACGACGGGCAGCCCCGCCCCGGCGGTGAACGGGAACATGCCGCACACCTGCACGGCCGAGCCCTGGACCTCGAACAAATCCTCCAGGACGGTCGCCGGCGCGCCGCCAGGCCGGTTCCAGCCCCGAGGTCCGGGGCGGGAGGCGTTGAACGCGCGAGCCTCTGCCCACTTCTGCCACACCCCGCCAGCGCGCCGCTGGGCCTCCTTCTCGGCTTTCTGCGCGGCCTGGCGCTGGCGCTTCTCCAGGCGCCCCAGCCGGCGCAGATCACGCTTGGAAAGCGTCAGGCCCTCCATCAGCTTGCGTCGGCCCAGCTCGGCGCGCTCCTCGCGTGCGCTTCGCGGCGACCCGGGGGCCTCATTGACCGTCATCTCGTCGGTGCTCATGTCTCACATCCCCTTTCGGATGCTTTCAGGGATCAGCATGTGGTCGGACAGCACGAGACCCAGCGGCATACCGGCCTGGAACGTCACGGCCTGATTTGCCAGCGCCGTGCGGACGCGCAGCTTGGCCGGGGTGAGCAAGGCGGGCACCTGGCGATCCCAGAACCGCAGCTCCTCCTTATCGCGCACCGAGACCGTGACGATCAGGCCGAACCGCTCCAGGCCGGCACCCTGAGCCTCCTCAGCGGCGGTCTTCGCCGCCGCTGCCTGACGCTGAGCTGCGCGAGCGTCATAACGCGACTGCGAGCCTGCCCACACCGCATCCTTCTGTTCCTGCTGCACCAGTGCCGAGGTCCGCGCCGAGGGGATGGGCCGGTAGAGCAGCGTGACGCGCTTGCGAAGCACGTCCGCCTGGGGCTCCACGATCCGCGAGAGCGCGTTGGAACGGAAGTGCCCGTTAGGGCCCTGCCACATCGTCCACGAACGCGAGAACGCGCGGTCGTGCTGGAGCGTGTCGAAGCCATCGACCATGAACGAGGGGCCGGCCTCCTCCCAGGACAGGCCCGTGCCCGCACCGTTGGCCTGCATCTCCTCCACCATCGGGGCGACGGTGGGGTCATAGGCAACGCGCGTGAAATCCACGATGTTCTGAGCCGTGCACACCTGCACGTTGCCCGCGCCCGTGCCCGCCAGGTTCGCAGTCAGCTCCGGGATCTTGTTGCCGATCTCCTCCGCCATCTCGGCCACGCCGCGATCCTTGTTCCCGCCGTCCATGCGCCGGCCGTCGAAGGTGACCGAGAGGCGCGCGACGAGCTGCGGCGCGCCCACGGTGTGCGTCTCGAGGATTTCGTTCACTACCGCATCCGAGAACTCAGGTGCGCCCTCGCGTCGGTTCGTCTCCAGCAGATTCCGAACACGGAACCCTGAATCCGGCGAGGACTCGATGCACACCTGAGCGCCCCGGATGCCTTCATCGTGGCCCAGCTGCGTGAGCCAGTTCGCCCAATGAGCCACACGGGATTCCAGCTGCTCCGGGTCGATCAGAGAACCGCCGTCCGGGTACGCCTCGAACACCACCGTGTAGTGATGCACGTCGCGGGAGGAGAGCCGGACCAGGCCGAAGGGGCGGCCGTAGGCGTCCGCGTGTTCGCTCAGCTCCGAGCGGGCCATGAGTCCGGGAAGGCGCGTGGCCCCGTCCGGGGTGCCGGCCCCCGTCGGGCCGGCGAGATAAATGTCCTTCTTCGCCCTCTCCTTGCGTTTCTGATTCCAGCGCACAGCGACCCTCCCAAATACCGTGCGCCCATCGCGCACCTTGATTCTCATCAGCAGAATGACCAGGCCGGTGAAGCCGACCAATACGAATGCGACCAGGAACCGGCCCGTGGCGATCAGCGCGATGAACAGCAGTACGAGCGGGATCAACGCCGCCGACTGAAGGAACGTGAGGCCGAACAGGCCCGAGCGGCGCGGCACGGTCAGATTCCCGAACACGCCTTGCTGGGGCTCACGGGTGGCAGTGCTCATTAGGACTCGTCCCCTTCTTCGGCGTCGATCATCTTGGACGGGTCCAGGCCCGCCGTGGTGGCGCGGAACTCAGCAGCTTGCCGCGCCGCATCCGCCATGCGACCAGCCGTCTTGCGCGGCCGAGGTGCCGGACGGCTGCCGTTGCCCGTAGGGGTGCCACCAGTCGGAGCTGCGCCGCCCGTGGGCGCGGTGGCCCCGGTGGGTCCGGTGTAGCCCGGCGCGTCCGTGGGTCCGTTGCCGCCGTCCCCGGCAGGGGCGGTGGCTCCGGCGGTAGCTGCGCCGCCCTCGGCAGTGGTGGGGGCCGAGTCCGTGCCGCTGTCCTCGGAGGCCCCGGCGCCCGGGGCGTCCGCGCGGCCCCCGCCTCCGTAGTCGGAGCGGTTGGTGCCGGGCGCGCTAGAGCCTCCCGAGTCCACACGCGAGGGTCTGGTGCCGGGGGCCGTGGTGGGAGCCGAGGCCGTGCCGGACGGAGTCACGCCGGGGGCCGTGGTGCCCCCCGAGTCAGTTCCACCCGTAGGATTCCCGCCAGTGCCCTCCGTAGAGGCACCACCAGCGCCGCCCATGGAAGCGCCGCCAGAGCCTCCGCCCGCGCGAGAGGCACCGCCAGCCATAGCCGCCGCGCCCGCGCCTCCCGCGCCGGCAATCATCGCTGCACCAGCCGCCACGCCCACGCCAGCCCCGATCAGGCCCGCGCCGGAGAAACCACTCATCCCCGTGGCAGCCACGGGCGAGAGGAACCGGACCAGCGTCGGGAGCACGAGAGCTGCCATGAGCAAGAGCAGAATGCCGCTGATCGAGGAGGCGATGACCTGCCCGAAGTCCTCCCCCGAGTCCTGTAGCAGCATGAATCCGAAGCCGTAGATTGCGGCGGTGAGAGGCTTCATGAGCAGGCATGCGATCAAGTAGGCGTTAGCCTTCCGCCACGACTGCCGCCCTGCCTCCGTGTTCGAGCCGGCCGCGATGACCGGCAGAACCACGATCAGCACCAGCAACAGGACGTTGCGGAGCATCAGCATCAGGAAGTTGGCGATAGCGCCGATGAACAGGCACAGGGCCAGCAAGAACGCGGTGCCCGGGGACGCCAGGAACGCCTCTGCGGCCATCGGCTGCGCCAACGTGGCGAAGTCGGCGTTATCCGTCGCTTGGTCCAGGAGCCACGTCGCCACGGAGTCACCCGCGTTGAGCAGCATCGGGATCAGTGCGATGTAGACGCCAGTGGCGAGCACGATGTTCAGGAACAGCGCGCCGATGGAGACCAGACCCTCGCGGATCGAGCCCGAGGTGTAGGCGGTAACCACCAGCCGACCCAGCGCGAGCAGGAAGCCGACCACGCCGAAGAACCAGACGAACCAAGAGAGATTATCCCGCATGTCCTGGACAATAGGATTGTCAAAATACGGCCCCGGGGCGGACATCCACCACGTCCCGATCTGGCGCAAAATGTTCACCGCGCCTTCAACGATGCTCTCCACGAAGTTCGTAATAGTCTCGTTAGCAAGCCCCTTTGCCGCGTCCCCAATCGCGTTTTTTCCCTTGCAAACGAAGTCCAGGGGAGAGCACTGTTCCGGCGAACCGCTGGCCGCCGAAGACGCCACCGGCGAGATGGACGCATACAGAGGAGGTACAAGGGCAGCCATGAGCGTCACCGCCAGGCCGTGAAGCCGTCGCGATCCTGCACGATGGTCACGCTCAGATCATTTGAGGAGCTATCCAGCGCCCAATCCTGCCTTTCCGTATCCCACACCATCGGCACCCGCATAACCCCAAGCGCACCCGCGCCAGAAAGCAGGTACTCGATTTCAGCCTCATTCTCGGTGGCGAGCAGAACCCGGTAACCCTCCACGACCCCGAACTCCGTGTTTGATCCGTACTGGCTTTCTGCAAACAGCTTCTCCCGATTCGGGCCGTCAACCGCCGAGGACTTATCCCCCGTAGCAAAGTTGTAGACAAGGCTGATTCCAGCCATGAGCGCGCCACTGGCGGTGCGCGAGCTGCACCGCCAGGCGTCGCCCTCCCGTGCAGTCGGGCCGTGTTCCTTGGACACAGGCACGACGCCGCCAGAGGGGTGGCGCTCCCACGAGACGGCCGGGGCCTCCGTGGGAATGTCCTTGTCCTTCGTCCTCGGTGGCTTGCATGCCGCAGTGGTGGCCGTGGGCGTCGCCACAGCTTCGCCCGTGGCGGCAGGCGGGGCGGACGTGGCAGCGGCGGGAGAATCCGCCGGCTGCTTGTCCGCCCCGCCGCGCACGGCCAGGAACACGGCCAGGGCCAGGGCCAGGAGCACCACAGCTCCAGAGATGATCCAGCGCCGGCCGAACGGCGAAGCGGTTGGGGTGTCGTCGGTCGATGCCATCTCAGGTCTCCGATCCGTGGTTTCTAGGGGCGGGTGCTCAGATGAAGGTCTGCAAGATCACGCCGGCGGAGACGGCGAGGATGCAGACGATGATCGACAGGAACAGGCCCTTGCCGCTGTTGAACTCGCGTCCCGTCAGGGCCGCGAAGGCCAGGGTGCCGGCCGAGACGAGGAAGCCGGCCACACCCAGGATGATGACGATCCACGAGAGCCAGTTCAGGGCCGTGGTGAGGCCATCGGTGCCCGGGGGCTGCTCAGGAGTGATGTTGGGGATGTTGCCGGCCACGGTCATTGCAGTCTCGAAAAGCACGAGGCTGTCCTTTCTCAGAGATCCGCCGCTGCCTGATGCAGCGCGCGGGTGATGCGGGTGATACGACCCGGGATGCGCCCCGAGTCAGGAGAAGCGTGTCGCCACGCCTCCACCCAGGGGATGCGCGTCCCCCGGGGAGTCATTTTCAGCAGGCGCTTCATCGCGCGGCGCTGGCCATCCGAGAGCGCGGGGCCGTCGTCCACGATGACCAGCCCGAGCAGGACGGAGCCGGTAAGCATCCCAGCGGCCCACTGCTCCGCGAAGCGGTCTGCGGCCTCCAAGCCGCGCCAGTGACTACGGAACACCGCCACGACCCCGAGTGCCTGGCCGTCAGGGGGCTCAGGCCATGCCTGGCCGTGGTCGCCCACGCCCTCACCCATCAGGGCGGCCAGCGTCGAGGCCCCCGCGCCTCCATGCAGACCCATCACTGTGATGTGGCTCTCAGGAATCGCGGAAATCTGTACTTTTGGCCAGGCCTCCGAGGTCACGTCTTCTGGTGAGATAGGAAGAGCGTCGGGCGAGGCCGGGCCGCTCTCCATGAGTCGCGCTCCCAGCAGGCTGTCGTGCAGCACTGCCTCCTCCGGGGGCTGCGTGATCGCGGCCTCCCGCTTCACGAACGGGTTTGTTCGTCTGCTCACGATGCACCCCTCCTCTAGCCTTTACATGTCAGGTTAGACGTTCTGTGTTCGTTATGCAACGCATGTCGTCTAAGTCGGACATGTAGCGAGTGCGTCGTATGTCGCTTGACTCGCTTATTTCCCGCATGGACTATAGAGGAGTGATTGTGAACGACGCTGCCGCTGTGGACGAGCTGCTTGCCGATCTGCCCGAGGTGCTGACTCTGGAGGAGATCGCCGACCTGTTGCGCGTCAGTACCGCCACCGTGCTGCGTTGGCAGCACAAGGCAGGGCTCAAAACCCTGGTGCTGGGCGAGCGACTGCGACGGGTGAGGAAGGCCGATCTGCGAGATTTCTTGGTCACGGCCGATGGGATTGAGGAATCTGATGCCTAACTCACTGCCCGCCGATCCCGGCTTCGACCCCGCCACGGTGCCACCGTTCCCGGTGCTGACCCTGCACCTGGACGAAGCCGCGGAGACGGTGACGCTGGATGGGGCGCCCGTTGAGCGGGCACCCGGCCAGGAGTTGCGCGACGCCGGTATCGACGCGGTGGTCGCCCAGCTCACGGCCCGCCAGCTGGAGGCCGTGCGAGTGCGCGTGACCACCCCGGAAGATGACGCCTGGCGCATGGTGGTCACCGCTGACGGGGACACCTACGACACAACCCCGCCCGAGGAGACCGCAACCCGCGCAGGGCTGACCCGGCGTCGTCTGCTGCTGGGAGGCGGGGCGTTGGCGCTACTCGGTGCCGCCGGCGGTGGCGCAGCTCTGGCCCTGCCCCGGTTGCTTGCCCCCAAGGCCCCACCGGCCTGGCAGGTGCCGGGCGCGGGCGCGCAGATTCCCGTGGCCCCCCCACCCGGGTTCTCCGGCAGCGCGCGATGGTCCATCCCCGTAGGCCGATCCGCTGACGTGTGCGTGCTCTCCAGCGGCCACATCGGCACCGTCTCCGATGACGGAGTGCTCACCCTGCGTCACCCTGACACCGCTCAACCCCAGTGGGCCGGCGCATCCGCCCCCGACACAATCCACGACGCCCGCCGCATCACCTGGGACGGCCAGGACTGCATCGGTGTCACCACGGCCACGCAGCTGAGCATCTGGTCACTGACCGCCCCGACCGTGGCCGGCGCGCCCGTGGCCCCGACGACCTACCGGCTCGAGCAGGGATTCCGGGCCGAGCTGAACGGACCCGGCCCCTTCATCGAGCTCCCCGATTGGTTCGTGGACGTGCCAGCTGCGCAGATGGCTACCCGGCGCATCACGATCCCCGCCGGCACCCGTGCCGGTCTGCGGCAGGCTGACGGCACCCTGCACGCCATCGGGGCCGACCGCGTTGACCACCTCGACGCCCAAGGCTCCAAGACCGGCGAGCACCGCCTCGCCCTCTCCGATGCCCCCACGCAGACGCCCGTGGCGGTATGGGCCACCGGCCCGGAGACCGTGCTCACCGCGTGGAGGATCAGGGGCGGCAGCCGCCTGGCTCTGATCCGCCCGGCCGATGGAGCTGTGCTCATGGATAAGGCCGTGCCCGAGCGCATCGACCAGAAGACCCGCACCCGCGATCTGGGGAGCTCGTTGCTGCTTGTGGGTTCCGTCTTGGTCTCCACCGGAGCACAGCCCTTCGCTCGTGTACTGGAGGACTTCACGGCCACCGCCGCAGATGGGGCCACCCTCTACGGCACGCACCAGCGTCAGCCGGCCACCCTCAGACTCAAACGTGACGCCTCTCCGACGCCGTGGCGCACGTTCACCGACACGGACGTGCCCCCGCGAGTCATCACCGAGGGAGCCGCCTACATCGTCGCCCCCACGCTCGATCAGACCGTGCTCTACGCGGCCCCCCGCGCCTGAAAGGCCCCCGATGGACGATTCCAAGGGCAAGCTCGTTGCCGCCGCCGGCGCGTTGCTCCTCCTCGTGATCCTCACGCCCCTGTTCATCATCAGCCTGGCCGCCGAGGATGAGCAGAAGAAGAGCGCCCTAGTCTCCTGTGGGGCGTCCGTGGACGGGGAGCAGATGGTCGTGCCGCCCGAGTATCAGGACGCGATCAACGCCGCAGCCCAGACCGCGAACCTCCCCCCGGCGATCATCGCCTCCCAGCTGTGGACCGAGAGCCGGTTCGACCCCCGCACGGTCCAACCCTCCAGCGGGGCACAGGGAATGGCGCAGTTCATCCCCTCCACCTGGGCCGTGTGGGGCAATGGCAAAGACCCGTTCGACCCGTTCGCCGCCATCGACGCCCAGGGCCGCTACATGGCCGAGCTCCAGCGCCTCACCGCCTCCCTGGTGACCAGCGACCAGCAGCGCATCGAGTTCGCCCTAGCCTCGTACAACGCCGGGCACAACGTCGTTTTGGCAGCCGGAGGCATTCCGCCCATCGAGGAGACCGTGAACTATGTCCGCCAGATCATGTCTCTAGCCCAAGCCGGGTCCGGCAGCTGCGCGATCCCCGGCGGAGACGTGATCGGAGAAGTCGGTTCCGGCAAGTGGGTTCTTCCCCTGGCCGATTCGTGGGTCACCAGCCCCTTCGGTTATCGCGGGTGCGTCGAAGGCGTGGGGTGCGCGGACTACGTTGCCAACCACAACGGCCTGGACGTGGCAACCAGCGGGGGCACCGGAACCGTGGTGGCAGCCACCGATCTGGTCATCACCGAGGTAAGCACCAACTGGGACGCCGGCCTCCCCGTGATCGGTCACGCCCCCGATGACCCCAGCATCGGCTTCAAGTACCTGCACTGCGCCGAGGGCAGCCATCGCGTGCGCGCCGGCCAGACCGTCGCCGCAGGCACGCCCCTGTGCACCGAGGGCCAATCGGGCGACGCCAACGGCCGGCACCTGCACTTCATGATCCTTAAAGACGGCACCCCCGTAGACCCCGAACCCATCCTCCTGTCCCACAACGTCCCGCTGAGGTACCAGTGATGAAGAAACTCCACGCCGCCGCCCTCGCCCTGACCGCCCTCGCCCTGGCCGGCTGCACCGCCAAGGAGCCAGCACCCGAGCCGCTGCCGACGCTCACCACAAGCGCGCCCGCCACGGCCACCGCCGAGCCAGCCACCCCCGAGCACGCTGCACACCCCAAGGTCACCGCCGAACAGCAGGCAATCGCGCTGGAAGCCGCCCGCATCATGACGACCTGGAACCCAGCCGAGGACGCGACCCAGACCCACGCTGAGCTGCGCGCCCGCCACCTGATGACCGATGAACGCGCCGCCCGCGTCATCACCCCCGAACGGCCTAGCAGCGGGGCCGAGTGGACGGCCGCAGCCGAGGAGCACGCCACCTCCGAGCCCGTGGTCAGTCTCAACACGCAAGCCGACACCCCCGGCGTGGCCGTGCGCGCCACCTGGAGCTGGAAGCGTCCAGACGGAAGCGCACTGCCCCGCGCCGGCACGCCCATCCGGTACTACACGTTCACCTTCGACCCGAACGACCCAACCAAGATCAACGACTACACCTACACCGACCGTACTACGGCGGCATCCCCGACCGAGTGACATGCCCACACACACCTATTCCCACCTCGCCCCCGGTACCGGTACCATCGGTCGCATGACGACCACACCGCGACGCCCGCGAGGCACCGACACTGTGCAGCTGCACGTGCGCGTCCGGCCAGAAGTGAAGGAGCGTCTGGACCAGATTGCTGACCAGACCGGCCTTCCCATGTGGGCGGTTGTCGAAGGCGCAGCCCTCTCGGGAACCCCGAATGAACACGGCATCCCCGAGGGCTGGAACTTGCCCACCCCCTCCACCGACCCCCTGCCCGGCGTCGAGGAGGCCAAGACCCCATAAGAAAAGCGGTGGCCCTCCCGGCAAGGAGGACCACCGCCTGAAATCTGGATTCCGCCACCGTCGCCAAACATCCGGCGGAATCCCCTACCGAGAGCCCCAAGACGATGCATAATCAAAAGAGGTTCCGGCGTGACTAGCGTACCAAGTCACGCCCTCATCGCCCAGCCCCCCACGTTCGTGGAGCTGGCCCCTGCCGTCGCCACACGTGTGACCGTGTGCCACGACAAGACCGCACGCGGCATCGTCCGCAAGATCAGTCACGGGATCGAGCACTTCCAGTTCGTCGATCCCGTCACCGCCGGCACCGGACGCCGCCCCGGCGGCGTCATGTGGGTGCTCACCGTGGACATGGACCACGACGACTCCCTGCTCCGCATCTTCGCCGCCGACGTACCCCAGCCCTCATGGATCATCGAGAAGGGCCGCAACGGCCACGTCCAGGCCGGATGGATCATCGAGCACGTCACCGTAGGACCGAACGCCCGCCCCGCCCCCATAGCTTTCGCAGAGGACGTGCGCGCCGCCCTCACCGCCGCCGTCGGAGGTGACCCCGCATTCACCAACCGACGCCAGTGGAACCCCACCTGGACCGGATGGGCCACCGAGGGCCGCGTGATCTGGGGACCGACCGCCCCCCGATCCCTGGGCACGCTGCGAGCCGAGATGATTGAGCACGGCACCTGGCCCTCCCCCGAGGTCCACACAGCCACCGGCACCCGCCGAGACACCAACACCGCCCGCGCCCTCGTGAGCGCGGCCGAGGCGTCCATGACCGTAGAGCAGGGCGAACGCAACCAGTTCGTGTTCGACTACGCCCGTCTGCGCCGCACCGGCACCGTGGCCCAGGCCGCCGCTCACGCGAACAGCTTGTGCGCCCCTCCCCTGCCCGCCGCCGAAGTCGCCGGGATCATCCGCTCCATCGAGCGATACGAAGCCCGCCAACGGACGCGCAATGGACTCCGCGGCCGAGGACACGGCCACCTCTCCGACGCCTACCGCCGCCGCCAAGCCGAGCGCGGCCGCATCGGAGGCTCACGCGGCACCGCCGCCCAGCGTGCCCAGCGCGTCACCGCCGCCCAGCGTGCCGCTCATGTGCGCGCCCAGAAGGCAGCCGCTCGCGCCGCTGAGGCCCACCAGCAGGCCGCAGACGGAGCCACCACCGCGCAGATCGCGGAGCGGATGGGCGTCACTGCCCGCACCGTCCGCACTTGGCTGAACCAGCCCCCCGCCCAGCGGAAATCATCGGAGCGTCAGGGTGCCCTGGCGCGGCCCTCCCGGCCCCACCCCTCCCCCGCGCTGGCCCCCGTGCGCTCCGGTGTGCAGCGACTTCCCTCCGTATCGGGTACCCGATACCCTGTAGGTGGACGAAAGAGGTGCCCCCATGACCCTGAGCCTGATCCCCCCGACCACCTCCGACGAGGCCACCGAGCAGCTTGCACACCTCCAGGGCATCCCGACCGCCCTTGACGTGCTCCGCCGTGTGCAGCTCGTCAAGGCTGCCGACCTGGGAGTGACCCAGCAGCAGCTTGCCGGTGCGCTCGGCCGAGCCCAGTCGAGCATCAGCGAATACCTCGCCCGCGCCCGCACGAGCCTGGCCAACAGGCCCGCCACACATCCGCTGTGGCCGGCCGAAGTCATCGACCTCTACGCGGCCGGCCTCCTGCCCCGTGACGAAGTGCTCTCCTACCTCGCCAGCTACCCCTACATCGACCCCGCACCCACCGATGACCCGGCCTACACCGTGACCCAGCCCGGTGAGTTCGGGGAGGTCGCCGCAGCTCACTGGAACGACAAGCTCTCTGATGCTGACTACGCGGACCTTTACGCTCAAATGCATGGGGACCGCTGACGATCACGAACGCACGCTGACTGCGCTGACCGCCTCCGGCGTCATCGCACCTACCAGCCCCCTCGCCAGCACCGCCAACCCCCTGTGGTGGAACGGACGCACACCCACTCCCCCACGTCAGCTCCTCCACAAGCAACTCGTCCGAGAGCTGTACGACGCCACCCCTGCGCTGGCCCACGACCGACAGGCGATCTTCCTTGCCGGCCCGCCCGGCGCGGGCAAGAGCACCGCGCTGGGGAACGTCCTCACCCCCGAGGAAGGCGCCCGCTACCTCCACCTGGACGCCGACCACTTCAAGACTCGACTCCTCGCCCACGCCCAAGAGGACGGCAGTCTAGAAGCCCACTACCTCGCCCACCCCGAGGTTCAGGCCGCTCGGGACCGAGGCGAACAGTTCTTCCCCCTGGAGCTGGCCGCGCTCGTCCACGAGGAATCCTCCTACCTCACGCAGCATGTGCGCGCCCAGGCCATCGCGAGTGGAGCCAACCTCTTGATCGACGGGGTCATGTCCGACGAGAACAGGACCCGCGCGCTGATGGACACGCTCAACGCACACGGATACACCGCACGGATCATCGACGTTGAAGTCCCACAAGAAGCCTCCTTGGAGCGCACACGCGGCCGCTGGCGTGCCGGCTACGAACAGGCCTTGGCTGGAGACGAGAACGCGGAACCGCGTTGGGTGCCGGCCGCTGTCGTGCATGGCGTCTACGACGAGGCCGGCCAGTCCAAGCCCCGCCGCATCTCCGAAACCGTGGCCCACGAAAGCCAGCACGTCACCGAGTTCCACCGCTTCGAGATCACTCCCGAGCAGTGGAAGGCCGGCGCTCACTCCCCCGAGGTGGTGACGCATCTGCGCCGCCCCGCTGGCTTGACCACCCTCATGGACGCTGCCCTAGCCGACACCCGAGACCGCACCCGCGCCACGACCCAAGCCCGACCCACCCTGCGGCCACCGACGAGCACAGCCACGCCCACCACGCCCCACCGGCCGCAACAGACCCCCCACCGTGAACCAGGGCTCGAACGATGAACCCCGCCATGCAACCACTCCAGCCCGCCTCCTCCACTCTCGTGGGCTACGCCCGCGTCTCCACCGCCGGGCAGGCCGAATCCTTGGCAGAGCAGCGCGAACGCCTCACGCAGCTGGGGGCCGTTCGCGTGTTCGAGGACGTGGCCAGTGGTGCCCGAGCCGACCGCCCCGGACTAGCAGCGGCCCACGACTTCCTCCGCCCCGGCGACACCCTCACCGTGACCCGCCTCGACAGGCTGGGCCGATCCATGCTCGACACCCTCACCACCTTGCACGAGCTGGCCCAATCGGGGGTCCGCGTCCGTGCGCTCGACCTGGACCTGGACACCGCCACCGCCGCCGGCCAGATGGTCGTGCACGTTATGACCGCCCTCGCTGAGTACGAACGATCCCTGCTCCGAGAGCGCACCCGCGAAGGCCTGGCCCACGCCCGAGCTCGAGGACGCACCGGCGGCCGCCGCCGCGTGCTCACCGACCAGCAGGTGACCGCCATCGAAGCCGCCGCCGGCACCATCTCGAACGCCGACCTCGCCGCCATGCACGGCGTGTCCCTCCGCACCATCTCCCGCGTTAAGAGCGGCACCTACAACGCGACACCCTCCGACCGCTGATCTTCCCCTCCCTGCCCCTCCCCCGCGCCCGCACCCACGGCGTGCCGGCCCGTCCCAGCCGGCCCCACGTTCACCCCAAGGATCACGGCGGCCCACACGCTCACGAGCGGCCCTGCCCGCAGCGCAGCGAGGACGGGGGCGCAACCGGGGTCCAGGGGTGGGTCCCTGGCGCGGGGGTGCGGGGGCGGCGGCAGCCCCCGCGAAGCCAGCCATTCAGGCTCCCTCCGGTGATACTCCGTTATTGGATCCGTTGCTCGGTTACGATTCAGGGATGCGCAGCGTCGAACTCTTCGCCGGCGGTGGAGGCCTCCTGCTGGGCTCCCATCTCGCGGGATTCCAAGCCGAAGCGGCTCTTGAATGGAACCGCTGGGCTTGTGACACCCTTCGCCAGAACCAGGCGGCTGGACACCCCCTGATCCCTCATGACTGCCGGATTATCGAGGGCGACGTGCGCGAGATGGATTGGTCTGTCATCCCGGAGGGGGTGGACCTCGTAACCGGCGGCCCGCCATGCCAGCCCTTCTCCGGCGGCGGTCTAGGCCGCGCCGCTGATGACAAACGGGACATGTTCCCAGCGACCGTCGAGGTAATCCGCACTCTGCGCCCGCGAGCTTTCGTCATCGAGAACGTGCGGGGCCTGACTCGCCAGGCATTCTCTGACTACCTGGCGTACATCGACCTCCAGCTCCAGCACCCAGAGATGGGACCGCGAGAGAACGAAGCATGGGGTGAGCACTACCGCCGGCTTCAGTGTGAACACACCACTGTCTCCTCGGATCTGCAATACCGACTCGTGCGCAGAACAGTGAACGCCGCCGACTACGGTGCACCTCAGCAACGCCACCGCGTGATCTTCGTCGGCTTCCGCAGTGACCTTGAAGCCGAGTTCGCCTTCCCTGAGCCCACGCACTCCAAAGCCGCCCTCGCCGCCGACCAGAGCGCCGCCGGCACCTACTGGGACCGTCACCAGGTTCCCCTGCGGGAGCGCGAACCTATCGTGGGCACATCGGCGGATGCCGGGGACACCTCCCCCTGGCGAACTGTCCGCGATGCCCTGGCCGGAATGCCTGAGCCCACCGAGAAAGGATCGAGTTGCTGGCTTGACCACCGGCTCCAGGCGGGAGCCAAGATCTACCCGGGTCACACAGGCTCCCCGTTGGACCAGCCTTCTAAGGCTCTCAAAGCCGGTGTGCATGGTGTTCCCGGGGGCGAGAACATGATGCGCTTCCCTGACGGCTCAGTGCGGTACTACTCCGTCCGTGAAGCGGCCCGCATCCAGACCTTCCCAGATCGCTGGGCATTGCATGGAGCCTGGGGCGAAGCCATGCGCCAGCTGGGCAACGCCGTCCCCGTGATCCTTGCTGAACGCATCCTCGGAGTCGTCGCCGAACACCTCCAGCTCGCTCAGGCCCGACAGAGCGTAGACACCCGCACCCTGCCGCTGCCAATGGAGCTGTCTCATGAGTTCTGAGGCCGTTTATAACCCCTTGTCGATGGAACACATCGGCCAATCCTTGGCCCGCGCCATCGAAGCCGTAGAACCTGTGCCGATGGATAACCTGCCTTCCATGTACGGCGCTGGCGTCTACGCCATCTACTACACGGGCAACTTCCCTGCCTACCGCCGCATGGCGGCGGCCAACGCGAACGGGGCCTGGAAACACGCGATCTATGTGGGCAAGGCCATCCCCCCGGGCGCTCGCTCCGGGGACGCTCTGGCGGATGCCAGCAGCAATATTGCTCTGCGCGGCCGCCTGCGCCAACATGTCCGCTCTCTTGAAGCTGCGCAGAACCTCAACCTGAGCGACTTTCATGCCCGCTGGCTCGTCATCGAGCCTGTCTGGATTCCCCTGGCCGAGACCGTCATGATCCAGCGCACCGCATGCGTGTGGAACAAGCTCGTCGCCGGTTTCGGAGTTAACGCCCAGGGATCGGGGCGCACGGGCGGCAAGATCAGCACTTGGGACATCCTTCACCCTGGCCGAGACCGCCAGGGTGTCATGCCCGAGAACCCTGACGAGATCCGAGCCAACGTGATCCAGGAGATCGAGGGCTTCCTCTCCCAGCGCATCTGAGCTATCCGGGCGACGCTTACAGGCCCTGGGTCCGCCGGAAGTCCAGCACCTGCAGCAGTAGCCCTGCCGCAGAATGCTGGGGTTGTGCGTCCAGCACGGCGACCAGTGCACCGCGGGCCTCCGGAGTGTGACCGCTTACCCATGCGGCCCAGCCCCAGAGTGTCCCTGCATTCGCCTGCGCACGCTTAGACGCTTCGGCCCCTTCCCAAAGGCTACGAGCGCACATGCGTAACCGCTCTACTCGAGGCCCCACAGTCACCTCGTCCCCCACCATCGTGGCGGAGAACCACTCTCCATCCCCGAAAGTGGGTGTCTGACCATACAGTGCCGCAGTTCCCGCCGGGACAGCGCGCAATACCTCCGCACCCGCCAGCGCCTGCCCTGTCGACCCCGCCGCTGCGGCTATAAGCAAATCCCGAACCAGGTCACGTTCTAACGTCGCAGGGTCTCCGAGGTGGTTAGCCCCGCTCAACATGCGCTCCCATGAGGCCATGACCGTAATCAGTCCGGGTTCATATCCCCTATTGCTTCCCATGAGTACCAGCATGCCCAAATAGCAGTGGCCGGTCAGGGGGTTGGCCACGGTAGGGGGATAACGATCGAATCGTCTATCTCTCGGAATGCCTACATGACTACTTGCCTACATAGCCATGTGGGCATAGGCTAGAGGTATGTGGCACGCGCCGCAGTCCTAAGACCAAGGAGGACAGATGACCGAGAACGGGACCATGCCGCTGACCATCGTGACGTTGAACTCAAAGGGCGGAGTCGGCAAGACCACCACCGCGATGATGCTTGCGGCCGCCTTCCAACAGGCCGGGCGCAGCGTCGAGGTATGGGACGCCGACCCGCAGGGCAGCGCGTCCGAATGGATGCAGGACGCGGCCGAGGCCAGCGGCGAGGCCCTGCCGATCGCGCACAAGGCCGTGAACCGTTCGCTGCTCACGCGCGGCCAGTGCGCCGCCGATGTGCTGCTGATCGACACCGCCCCCGGCGACCCCGCCACGCAGACCGCCGCCGTCGCCCGCGCTGACCTGGTGATCGTCCCCACCGAGGCCAGCCGCCTGGACCTGTCCCGCGTGTGGGCCACCGTGGACGCCCTGGGGCCGGGCATGCGCTCCGTGGTGCTGCTGAACAAGACCGACACCCGCACCCGCACCCACGCTGACGCCGTGGCCGTGCTCGACGCCGAGGGCGTGCCCTACTTCGCCACGATGATCCCCCGCCGCGAGGCCATCAAGTGCGCCGCCGGCACCTGGCCCACCCCCGCCCAGCTGACCCTGTGGGCCGAGCTGGCCCACGAGATTGAGGAGCTGACCCAGCGATGACCCCCGCGCCGAAATCGAACATCACCGGCCGCCGCCGCACCACCACCGCACCCCTCGCGCCCAAGCAGGCAGCGGACATGCGCGCCGCATTCACTACGCAGCCGGCCCGGGAAGTCATCAACACCTCTTTCAACCTCCCCGTGGAGCTGCACCAACACCTGAAACGACTCGCATTCGAGCGAGACACCAGCATGAAGGAACTGATCGTGGAGGCCGTGGAAGCGGCCTACCCCCTGCCTTGACGAACGAAGAAGAAACCCGTGAACCAGTCCCAGCGAATCGCTAAGGCTCAGACCATCGGCAAGGATGCCGCTCTCCGAGGTGATGACTGCTCGGAGAACCCTCACGTTGGGGACGACACCGGCCGTCTTGCCGCCGAGGCGTTCCACGAGGAAGGCCCCGCCGCCGCCGCCGAAGTCATCGCTGCGTATCACGTCGCCTTTCGGCAGCACGCACCCGCCGAGCACGCGCCCACATGGCAGCAGGAGATCGAGGCCATCGGCCTGGCCCTGCCGCCCTCTGTCATGGACGAGGACGGAGCGGCGGAGCAGGTCGAGGAGGCCATGAAGAAGCTCAACCCCTGAGCCGCAACGACGACGGCCCCCGCCAGCATGGCGGGGGCCGTCGTGCGTGTGCAGGGCCGGACCCGACCAGGCGGCACCCGCGCCCGCGTGTCCTATACTCCCCGGCTCACGTCATCACTCGCGCCAGGGCGTCGGGTCGCGTCCCTCAGGACGATGCCACGCGGAGGCGTCCGGGGCGATCCGCTGCACCCACCCGGCCGGCACCCACGCCTGGAGCATCGGCCCGCCCGGACGGTCCTGCCAGGCCACCAGCACATGCGAGGCCGACCACCGGCAGGCCATCGCGTCCACGTCCTCCCGATCCGGCAGCGCCACCCGCACCAGCGGCTCACGCCCGTACCGGGCCGAGCCCACCTCCGAAGGATCGAGGAAAGCCGGGCCGTCGTACACGCGCAGGGAGTCCACGAGCTCATCTCATCACGCGCGCCGGTCCCGTTTGCGGGGGGCTCCCGCCGCCCCCCGCGCCCCCGCGCCAGGGGCCGGGCCCCTGGACCCCCGGCGCGGCCCCCGTGCTCGCTCCGCTGCGCGCGGAGGCCGCTCAGAGGCCGCAGCGGGTCACCGCCGCCAGCGGGGACAACCCAGCGTCAGGCAGACACGCCCAAAGCCGCCAGCACGACGGGGCCAGGGACCAGGGACCAGGGATCAGCAGGACGCAGGGACTCCCACACCGAAGGATCGGCGCGCCGGGCCGCGTCCAAGACTTCCCTTTCGAGTTCGTCCGGCACGATCACGTCATCCCCACCGGAACGACGGGACAGGTGCAGGGCCAACGTCGCCGCCGCCACGGACTGCACCCGCTCCACTTCTGCGGCAGGGTCACCCAGCGGCGGCAGCTCGTGCAGCTGCGCCCATTCCACGGCCACACGCTGCGCGTCCTCGTCTACCAGCTCCATCAGCTCGTCATCCCAAGTGCTCATGCTCTCCCCCTTGACCGTGGGCCGGCCCGTGCCGGCCCGTGCGTCCATCATGGTCCGCCAAGTCCGCCACGGCCCGAGTCATCCACAGGGCACCCGTCCCAGCGTGGTCACCAAGGGGGCCTTGACGGGGGGTAGTTCCCAGCGGGTCGGCTGATCGGGGCCAGCTTCTACCCGGTGCCCATCGCCTCTAGAGCGGCCTGAAATCCTCTCCCATCACCAGGGCAGCCCAGCGGCAGCGCCCGCACGGGGAGACGCTCGAACGGCCACCGACTAGGCATGTGCCGACGTAGGCACGCGCCTACGACGACGCCCAGCACCCGCAAGAATCCGCCGAAAAAATCCATGCCAGGAGTTGCACCCGACGTTCGGTGTCTAGTACACTGAAAGAGTCGGAAGGGGAGACCAAGCCCCATACCGGCCCGGACGGAGACACCGCCCGGAACCACTGGAACAAGGAGAAGCAGCCATGAGCGTTGACACGTACTGGACCAAGGTCGCCGCCGTCCGCGAGGCCCTGGCCGAAGCCAAGCCCAGCACCGCCGCCGAGGTGATCGCCATTCTGCGGAAGCACGACCCGATGACGGTGCACCTCACTGGCGACGCGTTCTACTCGGGATCAGGCGACGGCGGCGATCTGGGCGAGGACCTGGAGGACGCCGGATGGAGCTACGTGTGGGCCGCGTCGGATTACTACTACGTCATCCGCCATGAGGGCACCGGAGAGGCCCTGACCTACATCGAGGGCGACGTATACGCCGGGGACAAGCGACCCCGCTGACAAGCCCACCAGGACGCCCCCGCCGGATCGGCGGGGGCGTCCCCATGTCCGGGCGACGGACGGCCCATCGTAGGCATGCGCCGACGTAGGCACGAGCCTACGAGGACGCCCAGCACCCGCAAGAATCCGCCGAAAAACCCCATGCCAGGAGTTGCGCCGGATGTTCGGTGTCTAGGACACTGAAAGAGTCGGAAGGGGAGACCAAGCCCCACACCGGCCCGGACGGAGACACCGCCCGGACCCCCTAGAACGGAGTCAGACCATGACCGCCACCGATTCCCGCATCGTGACCGGCTACCCCCTCCCGAAGACGATGGCCGAGGCTGCCGACTATGCCGAGAGGCGAGGGGCCTTGATCGTCGTCGCGTGCAACGAATCCGATGAAATGCCGATGACGCCCGCGGACGTGCGCGAGTACGACGAGCACCGCGCCCCCGGCGAGCCGCTGGAGTTCGTGCGCTACATCTTCCCCGAGGAGCAGAAGCGGCAGCAGCAGGAGCGAGGGGAGCGCGCCCGCCGCGAGCGTGAGGCCAAGGAAGCCGAGGCCGCCGCGCGGAGGCAGCGCGAGGAGGCGGCGCGTGCCCGGAGCGCGCGCAGGTCCGCACGCATCGAGGCCATCCGCGCCCTGGCCGAGCACACCGACCCCGCCGCCATCGCCCCCCAGGTCGGATGCAACGTCGCGGACGCTATCGCGGCGTGGCTGTACGCCGAGGGGGTCACCGATGCCGCCGCAGCGTGGATGCAGGCCCACGAGGTGCACCCCGAGGCGTTCGAGGCGTACCGACACGAGGCGTTGGACGCCCGCGCCCGCGAACGGCTGGCCGAGGACCAGGCCGGGCGACGCCGCGAGCGTCTGCCCATCGGTAGGGACTGACGGCAAACCCGGACCCGGCCCCCGAGCGTGGGGGCCGGGCCGGGACGGGCGGTGCGTGCTGGCGAGGGGCCGGCGGGCGCTGCCGGCGCACCGTGGGGCGGTGCTCACCAAGGGGGCCTTGACGGGGGGTAGTTCCCAGCGGGTCGGCTGATCGGGGCCAGCTTCTACCCGGTGCCCATCGCCTCTAGAGCGGCCTGAAATCCTCTCCCATCACCAGGGCAGCCCAGCGGCAGCGCCCGCACGGGGAGACGCTCGAACGGCCACCGACTAGGCATGTGCCGACGTAGGCACGCGCCTACGACGACGCCCAGCACCCGCAAGAATCCGCCGAAAAAATCCATGCCAGGAGTTGCACCCGACGTTCGGTGTCTAGTACACTGAAAGAGTCGGAAGGGGAGACCAAGCCCCGTACCGACCCGGACGGAGACACCGCCCGGACCCCCTAGAACGGAGTCAGACCATGACCGAGAACATCCTCACCACCGCCCGCCGGATGACCGAGGCCGAGAAGGCCCGGCGGGAACGGAGCCAGGACAACATCGCCGCCACCCTGGCCGTCCGCGCCGCCCGGGCCGAGCTGCGGATTAGCGCCAGCGAGACGGAGGCGGCGGCGTTCCAGGAGTTCGCGACCCGCTTCCCGGACCTGCCCCGCGTGAACATCGTCCTGCTGTGGGATCAGTGCCCAGCGGCCACCAGGGTGAACACCCGCCAGTCGTGGCCGTTCGACCAGACGGGGCCGCGCCGCGTGCGCCGCAACGCGGCAAGCCTCTGGATTCTCTACACCACGGGAGGCGGCGCACTGCGCGGAGTCCAGGTCTACGACAAGTCGGCCACAGACCCTGCGTGATCCGTTAGGAGCCCCGCCGGGGTCGGTGCAGGACACCGGCCCCGGCGGGCCTCCCGCCCACCAGGCCGCAAGCACGCGGCCCACGGCGGGGGAGACCAAGCCCCCGCCCCGAGCACCACGACACCCCAAGGAGGGAACCACGATGACCACCCAGACCCGCACCCAGACCACCAAGCCCGCCGGCCCTGTGGATCGCCCGCGATGGCCGGATCACGTGCGTCAAGCACGGCGGGATGGCCCTGGCCGCCGCCGTCGAGGCCCACCCCGAGCGTCTGACCCACCTCACGGACCTGGACGACTGGCAGGCCGTCACGCCCGCGCATGTCGAGCAGTGGGCCGCGCAGGTGGGCGCCGACGCCGCCGCCGAGGTCGCCCGGTGCGAGACGTGCCGAATGCAGGCCCCCGCGCGAGAGGATCAGCCCATGACCACCGAACCCGCGCCCGTCATCGTCTACACCCGTCCGGCGTGCGTGCAGTGCACGAGCACGACGCGCGCGCTCGACAAGCGTGGCATCCGCTACGCGGCCCGCCCGATGACCGAGGACGACGCGGCCCGATTCAAGGCCCAAGGGCACATGCAGGCCCCCGTGGTCGTCACCGAGGCCGAGACGTGGGCCGGATACCGCCCGGACAAGATCATCGCGATCCCGACCCCCTGAGAGGAAGATGCCCCCGCCCCCTATCGACCAAGACAGGGGCGGGGGCGGGCCGCCACCCCGGAGGGGGTGGGGCGGCGGCAGGGCCACTAGAACGGGATTGGCCACCCCCCACATTACAGAAGCAGGAAGGCAGTACGCATGGACGCGCGCAAGGCAGTGGAGAGGGCGGCGGCAGCCGTTGAAGCGGCCGAGGCCGAGGTGACCCGCACCCGCGAGGAACGAGACGCCGCACTGTGCGACGCCGCCGCGTCCGGTGCCCCGAAGGCGCGGATCGCCCGCGCGGCGGAGATGAGTCGGTCTCACGTCGTCGGCATCATCGAGAAGGGAGCGGGCCGCGCGCGCGGCGGCGACGTCCTCGCGCGTGTCGCCAACAGCGCAGCCGCCGCGCGCGCGGCCCGCAGCGCACGTCGCGAGGCGGTCGCCGCCCGTGACGCGCTGCTCGTGCAGGTGTCAGACGCTAAGCAGCTCACCGCCGCAGAGGCCGCGCGCATCGCAGGTGTGCCGCCCTCGATCATCAGCGACGAGCGCGCCCGCCAGCGCGCGGCCACGGAGCCCAGCGGCTAGGGCGTGTCTGACAATAGCTTTGACCACGCGATGACCGCGTTCAGCACGGCACCGCGCACCCCGCTTTGGCGGAGTGCGCGGTGCGGTGGAGAACCACCCAGACTGAGCCTGACGAAACAGGCGGCGTCGCTCAGCGGGCGATCATGCCGTGGGGGTCGATGACGAACTTCTCCACGGAGCCCTGGTCGAACTCCGCGTAGGCCTGGGGTGCCTCGTCCAGGGCGATCACGCGCGGGTTGACCAACTCCGTCAGGTACGGCATCCGGTCCCACAGGATCGACATCATCAGCTGACGGTTGTAGCGCATGATGGGCGCCTGGCCGCCGATGATGTGGGGCGACTTGATCCAGGCCTTGCCGAAGTCCACCGGGAAGGTGCCCTCCTGCTCGGCCTTCGTCTCCGCGATCGGGTCCGGCCCGTAGATGCCGATGATGCCCGTGGCACCGCCCGGACGGGTGATGTCCAGGACCTGGTTCACGGCGGCGATCGGCTGCATCTCATCGGACTCGGAGCCCAGGCCGTGGGCCTCGGAGCCGACGTAGTCCACCGCGCAGTCCACCATCGGCTCGCCGAGGATGTCGTTCACGGCGTCTTGCAGGTTCTCCGTGACGGAGAGGTCGATGGTCTCGCAGCCGTGCTTGCGCACCAGCTCCAGCCGCGAGGCGTCCTGATCGCCCACGATGATGCACGAGGCGCCCAGCAGCCGAGCGGCGGCCGCGGCGCACCGGCCCACGGGCCCGGCACCGGCGATGTAGACGGTGGAGCCGGGCTTGGCACCGGCCTCCATGAGGCCGTGGAACGCCGTCGGGAGGATATCCGAGAGCACGGCCAGATCCAGGATCTTCTCCATCGCCTGCTCCTGGTCCGGGAAGCGCAGCAGCTGGAAGTCGGCGTACGGCACGAACAGGTACTCGGCCTGTCCGCCCTGGAAGTTGCCCAGATTGAAGCCGTAGGCGGCGCACGCCTGCTCCGGGTTGGCGGTCTCACACACCTCGGTGCGGCCGGCGCGGCAGTTGCGACAGCGGCCGCAGGCCACGTTGAACGGCACGGAGACGAGGTCGCCCTCCTGCAGGAACTGGACGTCGCTGCCGATCTCCAGCACCTGGCCGGTCATCTCGTGACCCAGCACCATGCCCTCGGGCACGGGGAAGGAGCCGCGGTAGATGTGCAGGTCGCTGCCGCAGATGTTGGTGGCGACGATCTTGAGGATGACACCGTGCGGGGCGGCGGAGCCGTCAGGCATCTCCAGCTTGGGGAAGTCCAGCTCGTCGACGCGCACGTCCTTGATGCCGTGGAATGCCACGGCGCGGTTCTTGGTGGTCATGAAACTGCTACCTTTCTGTCTCCAGCGAGGCCCCCGGCGGGGCGAGAGACGGGGCGAACCCGAGGGGGAGTCCCGGTCTCGGGCCGTACGGAGACACTAAGGGTGGGGAGACACCAGAGGGAAGGTTGGGTCTGCTGTGGTCCTGAACGCTGTGCTCGCGTGGTCCAAACGATTGTCAGACATGCCCTAGGGCCAAAACGTCGGCCGCGGCCAAGTTCTGGCACTTCAGTTGTGGCGAGTCATTTGGCGAGCGACACGCCGAGCATTCCACGCCACCGGGCGGCACACCGAGCAGCCGCCACAAACGACCGTTGTAGCCGACGAGAGTTGTCTTCGATGACGGGTCGCTCGGCGCACTTGCTCGGATCGGTGGGCAGGGGCCAGCTTTGTGCGGCTGGTGGTGTCAGGTCTGGTGCAGGGTGAGGCTGGGATGGAGACTCGAGTTCACGTCGATGCTCCCGCCGATGGGGAAGATAATCAGCGGGGTTGGTGTGACCGAATTCGACGTTACCGTCGATCAACGAGTCCGGTCAGTACATCTAGGCGTACCCGCTCACGGGTCTGAGGGGTTAGGCGATCTTGAAGGTCTCGTCTCCGAGCTGGACCTCGAGGTTCAACGTGCCTCCAAGGGCCTGGACGTAGCGGCGTAGGGTGTCGAGCTGGGCTTTGGCCAGGTCGCCGCGTTCGATGGTGGACACCCGGTTCTGGGAGACCTGCAGCTCGGCGGCGAGCTCGGACTGGGCCAGGTGCAGGGACTCACGCAGTTCGCGCAGCCGGTAGGCGCGCGCCTGGGCGCGCATCTGCTCCTTGTGGGCATCAACAATCTCGCGGCGCGGTGGGCGCTGGGCGGTGAGCTGCTCGAGAGTGGACATGGGGGGTGCTCCTGGGTGGTGGTGCAGGCCGGTGCAGGTCGGTGTGGTGCGGATCAGGGTGGTAGAGAGGTGGGGGTGGGTTGTCCTCGTGAGGTTCGGCTCTCCTCCCGGCGGGGGTGTCCGGTCGTCGCCTGGACACGACGCCCCTGGGGCCACACTCACGTGTGGCCCCAGGGGGCTGAGCAGCCGATCAGGTTGTCAGGCGGTCTTGCGATCGAGGGTCTCGTCGGGGACGAGTTCGAATCGACTGTCGACGAAGCGCTTGAACCGGTCGCTGAGGTTGATGCCGTTGTTGTCGGCGGCTTCCAGCGTGGTGTGAAGGAGGAAGGGCCGGCTGCAGGCCAGATCGCTGCGCTCCTTCAACTTCTCCTTGGTCGGCTTCAGAGCCCGACCCTGGGTGGTGTACACGGTCTGCGTGTCCTGGACGTGGCCGAGGACCGAGACCTCGTAGAACCGGCGAGCATGCATGAGCAGGATCGGGCGCACCCAATTCCGGGGGACGAGCAGCAGTTCCTTGCCGTTGGCCACCGGCAGCGTCACCTGAACCTCACGCCAGCGGCACTCCTGCAGGTCCCAGATGCGGGCGGTGACCGCGGTGACCTTGTGGTTGCCAGCCGTGAACTGGGGGTAGGTCTCCAGCATCTGGGCCGTGAACTCGGCCAGGGGCCCGTAGATGATCCTCGTGGTGAGATCCGAAGTGATGTCCGCTCCGATTCCTTCCACGAAGAGGGGGATGTCCTCGAGCTGGGTCAGGACGGCGATGCGCCGGAACGCCTCGGCGTTCGTGACCAGAAGGTCCCAGATCCATGCGCCCACCATCTCGGCGCCGCCGTGGCCTCGGAAGCCGCGGGCGGCCATGCCGAGGCGGGTCTGCCAGGGCTCGGAGAAGTCCTGCAGTAGGGCCAGGCCCTGGGTCTGACTGGACTGACCGCCCTGTAGGACCAGGTCCCTGACGGTGTCGAAGAAGCTCGTCATCGACGCCTTGGCGTCGGTGGCGTACTGCGTGGGGGTCGTGTCGAGCCGGATGGCCCGGGGGTCGACGAAGAGCCGGCTGTCCTTGAGGACGTTGACGTCCACGAACGGCAGGCTCTGAGGGTCGTTGAACTTGTACAGGTCAGAGACACGCATCGGATGCGCTCCCTTCTGGTGCCCTGAATGGGCACCGGTTGGTGAGCGCGCCAGCCACTACGACCGGCCCATGGGGGCTGCCGCGTGGGATAGAGTCGAGGAGTCTTGCCGGACACCCTCGAGCCCCTCCCGAGCCCCTCGGGAGGGGCTCTGTGTGCAGTTGGCGCGATGTGCGCCTGGTGTCTGCGTGAAGCTCACGCGAGGACCAGGCGCCACAACTACTGGTGGACCTCCGCTCCAGGTCCCGGCAGGGTGCCGCTCACTGCGTCGCCTCAGTCATCGCCGCTAGCCCCTTCGGCCTCAGCGTGCGCTTCGGCTGCCTTACGGCGGTTGCGGTTGGAGATGACCAAGGCACCCTCAGTCTTCAGATCGATCAGCAGCATCCCGTCACGCATTTCAGGCGTCCATCTACGCGCCTGGGAGGTGTCGAGGCCAATGAATCGGCTGAACATAGTTCCAGCAATCAACACTGGACCGGAGCTGCTCTCTCGCGCATTGGTCGACTTCTGTCGACGAGCGGGGTAGGCGTTGAGGTCCTTGGAGTCAGCGCCCTGCAGCGCGATCAGCTTCTCGTCCTCGTCGTAGAGGAAGGTCACGTACTCAGGCTCCTTGAGCATCTTGTACGCGGCGTCGTTCAGGCTGAAGAGTCCCCGCTTCTGGATCGTCACGGCCGGAAGCGATGGTGCGGGAGCGCTGCCCTTCTCGAAGATCTTGAACGCCATCACGGTCTCCTAGAGGTTGATGCTGCTGCTGGTCTGGGATCAGCCTACCACGTGTCGAAGATGCGTCAACGGTGACGAAGTTCGCCCGTGCGATCAAGAACGTTGGGAACCCATTTACACCTGATGGAGACATGGCGGTGTATCGCATGCTTCGCGTCGCTTCGGACCATCTGTCCATCTGGGCGTAGGGGGTGTCATGGAACCGGTGGCCTCCGGGGGGGCGATCCGGCGTCCATCCGGGTATACCCCTTTACACACCCGGCCCGGCCACGAGAGCATCACGTCAGAGACGGTCCCAAACCGGGCCGTTGGACACAATCGTCGGAGGGTCTGAGACGTGGTTGGACAGACTGTGGCCTACGTGCGGGTCAGCTCGGCCGAGCAGAACCTGGAGCGTCAGCTGGAAGCGGTAGGGGAGTGCGACCGCATCTTCGAGGACAAGATCAGCGGTAGCTCCAGAGCCAAGCGCACCGGGCTGGCGGAGCTGATGCGGTACGTGCGTGAGGGGGATCTGGTGAAGGTCGCCTCGATGGACCGCCTGGGCCGCGACACCCGGGACCTGTACGCGATCGTGGACGAGCTCACCGCCAAGGGGTGTGCGGTGCAGTTCGTGTCCGAGCGGATCACCGTGGACAAGTCCGGCACCTCCCCGGTGGACGGGCTCATGCTGGGGATTCTGGCGGCGTTCGCTGAGTTCGAGCGCCGGCGGATCAAGGAGCGTCAGGCCGAGGGCATCGCCCTCGCTAAGGCCCGCGGCAAGTACGTGCAGGCCCCGAAGCTCTCGGACGCCGACGTGGAGCAGGCGCGCGTGTTGATCGAGATGGGGGTCCCGAAGGCCGAAGTGGCGCGCGCGTTCGGGGTGAGCCGGCAGACCCTGTACACCTCGTTGCGCCGGCACGCCTCAGACTGAACCCCATCCTCGGCCGCCGGCGTCCCTTGAGTTTCTGCTTCAGTATGCGGGCGCGGCCTTGTATAGGGATTCAGCGTCTTGGGCTGCGTGGACGCCGGCTTGGACGACGTCGTTCTTCATGTCCAGCACCCGCAGCTGGCCGTCGATCTCAGCGACGGCCTCGATCCGGCCGAAGACATCCCCGTGGGCCTGGGCGTACTCGGCCAGGCCCCGCAACTTGGGCAAGGCGTCGGCCAGGTGCGTGCCGTGGGGGTCCACGATGTCCGCGCGGATCGTGCCGTCCTGGTTGGCGTGGAAGAACACGAAGTCCGGTCGTAGCGCCTGCCACTGGCCGGTGCCGTCCTGGAACGGGATCGCCAAAGACTGCTTGGAAGCCCGGGAGGGGTTGCGGTACCAGCCCCGGAAGGAGGGCTCGGCGGCTTCGGAGTCCAGCACCTGCTGCTCCCAGGCGTTCAGATCCACAGGTGCGGTGCAGTCCTCGGCGGCCATCAAATGCAGAGTGCGGGTCGGCAGAGGACGCTCGCTGCCATCAGGGAGGCGCTCCTGCTGGTCGGCCTGGGCCAACTTCGGGCGGGCCAGGTCCACACGTTCAGGCCGACGGGCCATCTCCCGCACCCGGTCATACACTGCCTGGCGCTCATCGGTCAGGCCGTTGATCTGCACTCGGTACTGGCTCAGCCAGTCCTGCACGAGCTTGTCGGCCTTGGCCTCCAGGTCGGCGACGACCTCGGAGGTGCGGGCCAGGGAGGCGATGATGATGTCTCCTTCGCGCAGGTCCAGATCCTCTTCGTCCTCGGGGACGATGTGATCGATGTAGGCCCCGGCGATCCAGCCGGTGAGGGTGCGAGCCGCCGCGGCAGCGGCCTCCTCAATGGCCCGGTCATCGGCCAGCAGCTCCAGGCTGGTGGTGCTCAGGGTTGTGGTTCCCAGCCGGCCGGTCAGCCGCTGGGCCGACAGCGTGAGCACATCCTGGCGGGCTGCGGCGATCTGCTCGGAGTACTGCGCCCTGCATCCGTCCAGGAGCTTGCACATTGTGTGTGCGGCGGTCTTGACCGCCCCGGGCAGCAGCCCGTCGTGGGAGAGGGCGTTGGCCAGGATGTCCAGGCGCTTGAGCGGTTTGGTGGCGCCCTGGGGGATGTTCATCGAGGGCAGGGCGTCGAACACCGCCCACACGTCTTCTGCCACCGCCGGGTTCGGTGTCAGGGTGGCCGGGTCGAACAGCACCCGCCGGGCGGATGCGCGGGCGGGGTCGGAAGTGGTGTCGTCCATGTCGGACTGTCCGCGCATCAAGGTCTGGGCGATGGCGGTGGAGGTGGTCTTGTCGAAGTGGGGCAGGAAGCAGTCGATGGAGTTGAGCACTTCGTTGCCCGGGATGCGTCGGGCCAGGGGGGTGCGGACCATCCGGCCCAGCAGCTGGTGGACGTAGGTGGCGTCCTTGTAGGTGCGGAAGGACATCAGCACCTCCGCCCTGGGGCAGTCCCAGCCGGTGGAGATCGCCTCCATGGCCAGCAGCACCCGGATGTGCGTGGTTTCCTGCACTCGCTGGGGGGCGATGTAGTTGACGATCTGGCCGGGCAGGTGACGGTCGGTGTGGGTGCCGAAGACGTGGGCGATGTCCTGGGGCCGTAGCTCGGGCCACTCCTGGTGGATGACATCCAGGATTCGCGAGAGGTGCTCGTCGCTGGGTTTGTCTGCGACCTGCACGACCAGTAGCGGCACCACGGGGTTCGGTTCGCCCTGCTCGGCGGCGTAGGCGGCCCAGGCCCTGGTGGAGGCCTTGGTGCGGGCCACGGCCTCGCGCAACAGCGTGGTGTCGAAGGCGCCGGCTTCCTCGGGGATGGTGAGGACAACATCGTCCTTGAGCAGCCCGGAGGCTTGCACGAGCGCGGGGTCGACCTGCACGGGGGAGAGCGCGTCCCGGTCGGTGGCGTGGGCCATGGCCTGGGTGAAGCGTTCCACGGTGGCGGAGATCCCGAGCACGATCGGCATGGCCGGGGCCAGGGCGGTGCCGTTGATCAGGCGCTGGACGATGGTGGCCCGTTCCTGGTCGTTCTTCTTGGTGGTCTTCATGCCCCTGTGGGCCTCGTCCAGGATGAAGTACAGGGTTCGTCCGGGGGTGGCGACGGTGTTGGCGATGACGTCGTAGATGGTGCGTTGTGCCATGTCGGGGGCGGCCATCACCGGGGTGGCGGCGTTGGCGGGGTCCGCGGCTCCGCGCACCAGGCGGGCTCCTTCGCGCAGTTTCTGGGCGTTGAGGAAGTACACCTGGCCGGGGGCGAAGGTGGTCTCGGCGAAGGAGTTCTCCACGGTGCGCAGCCGACCGTCTAGCTCGGAGGATGCGGCATGGATCCGGGCGCGGGACTGATCGTTCAGGTCCGGGTCGTCGGAGAACCAGAGCACGGTGGCCCCGGGGTCGGGGGCGATGTCCTCGGTGTACTGGTCGGAGCCGAAGAACAGGGCTTCGATGATGGCCGCGGCCATCACCGTCTTGCCGGCCCCGGTGGCCGCTGCCAGGGAGAACTGGGACAGGACGCCGTCGTCCTGGTAGTTCTTCCTGGCCCGATGCAGTCGGTTCAGGACCTGCTCGACAGCCTGGGCCTGGTAGTCCTTGAGGGTGTAACGCATGGGGGTCAGGCCCTCCGGTTGATCTGGAAGTTGTGCAGGTAGGACTCGTACAGGCGCACCGCAGTGGTGTGTTCAGGCAGCTGCCGGGCCACGGACTGGAAGGCCACCTCGGAGTCGGTCACGATGAACGCCATCCCCACCTGGGGGTCAGCTTCCAGGGCAGCCAAGAACTCGGGTGCGTGGTCCATGTCCTCGAGCACCCCGTAAGCCTGAGCCACATCCCAGCCCCGTTCCGGAAGGCTGGAGATGATGCGACCGCGCGAGCCGGCCTTGAGCCAGAGCATCGGCGCAACCCGGGCGAAGGCACGGTTGTGACGCACCTGCCGGGGCGCCTCATAGGTCAGGGTGAAGAACGCCGCGTTCTCCTCGAAGCCATCGGCCATGGGGAACTCGTCGGTGAACTTGTACTTGCCCTTGATCGGTTCCCCGGCCGGGGTCTTGCCTGTGATGGCCGCAGTGACGCGGGGCTTGGTGATGTAGTCGCAGATGCCCCACTGCTCCCACTCCGGATCCCCTGGACGAAGCCCCTTCGCGCGCAGACCCTTCTGCTCCTCGGCGGACACCTCGTTGTTCGTGACCGAGATGCACTGACGACGTCCTCCGTCAAGGCGGTTCAGCAGCATCACCGCGTGGGCTGTAGTTGCCGATCCCGAGAAAAAGTCAAGGATGACGGCATCCGGCTTGTCGTAAACAAAGAACCGGATGGCATCGCGAACGGCGTACAGAGACTTGGGAAATGGAAACTTCCTCCCCGACAAAAGAGACTTCACCAGATTGGTTCCACCTTGCTCGGCATTGTGGGATGCGAGCCTCCACTGAGTAGTGGGAACGAAGAAAGGGACATACTTCGAGACATCGACACGAATGGAGTTATCGGAGTTCCTCCCGGTAACCGGGAAGATTCCAGACTGGACTTTAGCGCGTTCACCGGACTTCAAATAGGAGATAGAGGTCTTCTCCCCCCTCCAGCGCCCCAGACGGACGAACCCTTCCTCGAGAAGGTCCATGAAGTTTTCGCGACTCACCTGCCAACGGCCCTCAACGCCCGAAGCTTTGATCGGCCAAACTGCTACCGATCCGGGAGGCCCTACCGGAACAGTCAAGTCTTTACCCATAAGAGGCTCGCCGACCTGAACGATCTTCGGACCCTCCTCTGAATCCGCGACAAACACGGGGTAGAACATATTGGGACGATCGGCCCGCTCGGAGCCGTCGCCCGTACGAAGCATTTCTGCCCAGCGAAGGCCTAGTGCGCGGCGATCCTCCACGATTTTCCATTCGGAGGACAACGGAAGTGCGGCTGGAGAAGAGCCGCCAAGCATCACGAAGTAGATGTATTCATCGCTTCGTGCGAACGCGTCCGCTCGGTGTGAACCCTTGGGGTTGATGACGCTTGAGACCATCTGAATGCGCGCATCCGGAAAAGTCTGCTCCAGGAGCAGTCCGAGTCGGAGATATTCCTTCTCGTCGATGGTGACGATTAGGACGGAGTCCTCAGGATTGAGGAGTTCGCGGGCGATCTGAAGGCGGCGCTCCATGAAGGACAGCCACTTGGAGTGGCGGTAGTCGTCATCGGAGGCGACGTAGTCGTTGTTGTACTTCCAGTCCTTCGCCCCGGTGTTGTAGGGCGGGTCAATGTAGATGCAGTCCACCTTGTGGCGGTGGGTGTATGTGAGCATCTCGAGGGCGTGGAAGTTCTCGGCGTTGATGACCGTGTGGAATGGCTTGTCCCCACCGTTTTCGACGCGGCCTGTCTCGACCAGGCCCGGGTAGATCGGGTCCTCGAACCGGGCGACCACCACAAGGTCCTCGAGTGCTGCTGTCGAGGTGGCCGGCTCGCGGACCTCGGGGTCGACGTCTGCTTCGGTCAGGTGGGCTTGCTTGCCGTCTGGGATGCGTTCGAGGTCGGTGACGACCCAGTGACGGGTGTCCCCGATGGTGAGGCTCCCGCGCGGGGGCAGCACGCGGACGGTGTCTCCGCGGCGCACGGGGCGGCCGGGCAGCTCCACAGCTTCGGGCTGGTGACGCTCAAACACGAGACCGAACTGGTTGTGTCGGGTGAGCTGGCGGAACTCAGCTTCCAGGTCTGCGGCCAGCTGTGGGTCGGTCTTGCGGGCCTGGGCGAGCAGGTCAGTCAGTCGAGACACGGGTGTTCTTTCTCTGGGCCGAGTGGCATGGGGCGCTGTCCGCGCTAATCCTGCCCATCCTAGGGACCGGGGATCTCGTGCCAAGCAGGGGCTTCACGCGAGCTTAGGATCAGCTGCGATGCGACTTCGCATCGCGTCATCCACTCGAGCAAGGAACTCGCCCATGTCACGACGCTCTCTGGCTTCTCTGGCCACTGCTGCTGCTTTCGTCGCCACCGCTGTCCTCGGGGGTGCGGGCCCGGCGGCAGCCGGCACCACGTACTCGGCCCCGTTGCGCACGGCTGTGGCGTCGTTGCCGGTGGCGGCGGAGAACAATGCCGGCTATGACCGGGCCGCCCAGTTCGGGGACTGGAAGGATGCGAACAGGGACTGCCAGAACACGCGGGCGGAGGTGTTGATCGCAGAGTCCAAGACCACCCCGAAGTTCACGACGGCCCGAAAGTGCACGGTGGCCACGGGCAAGTGGGTGAGCAGCTGGGATCTGCGCACGCACACGTCTGCATCGACGGTGCAGATCGATCACATGGTGCCCGTGCATGAGGCGTGGGGCTCGGGAGCTCGGTACTGGACCAAGGCCAAGCGGGTGGCGTTCTACAACGACCTGGGGGATGCCCGGTCGCTGAACGCGCAGACCTCGGCGTTGAACTCGGCCAAGCAGGCCCGCGGTCCGGAGCAGTGGCTGCCGCCGAAGAACCAGTGCAAGTACATCGCTGACTGGACCGCGGTGAAGATCCGCTGGGGGTTGAAGGCTGACGCCACGGAGAAGGCGTTCTTGGTGAAGAAGGCCGCCTCCTGCACGAACACCACCCTTAAGGTGACCCGGTACTGAGGCTGCACGGCCGCAATGATGCCCATCCCCTAGACGTTGACGGCTGCGGGTGTGGGCACTGGCCTATCCGGGGGCTGGCTCGAGGACTTGTGTTCGTACTGTGTCTGTCATGGCCACCCCTCTCCTGGAGCTCCGGTCGTCCGTAGAGCGCGAACATGCCACGGGGGTCTTACCTCGCGGCGGGGGACCGCTTCACCGTGCGGGTCGGGGGCGTCGTTATCGGCATTGGGAAGGTGGCGGTGCAGGACGCGTGGAGTCGGGGCGGCCCGCGGCAGGAGGCCCGGAACGCCGGCCACAAACGACCGAACGTGCCGACCAAGGCGCACGCCACACCACACGAGAAGCGGAGTGTCACCATGACGAGCGGGCGCTTTCGGTCGCGCGAAAGCAGCACGCGAGGATTGAAGCCGAGCGCGGTTCGAAGGCCGCGCGGCCCTGGTGGCGGAGGTTGCGTAGGCGCTGAAGGTGTGACTCTGGCGTAGAGCTGGACGAGGGACGGGCGCGGACCATCATGGTCCGCGCCCGTTGTCGTCCTCAGTCGTCGTGGGCACGCAGGCGGTCGATGGGCGCCAGCCGGCGGGGCTGTGATGTGAGGCCGCACTAGGGCTGCTGGGCACTCTTCTGGCTTGGCCTGTGGGACCGGGCCACGCTGGTCACCCGCCCTCGTCCTAGGCCCCTTGCCGAGCGCGCTGGGAGGTGCGTCGGCAGCGGCCCTGTGGACAACGGCGGGGCAGTCCGTTCGGACGTGCCAGGATGGCCGCCACGACGACGAGGGAGGCCGCAGATGCGCGAGCACATCGAGCATGATCCGTGGGAGCCGCCGACCGAGATGTGGGCGGCGCAGGAAGCGGAGCAGTTGGCCGCGCAGTGGGCGGGTCAAGTCCCTGGAAGTGGTGTAACCGTCTTCGAGGTTGTAGGGGGCTTGTACCTGTCAGGTCTGCAGGGTCGGCATCACCTCCGTGCTCATCACGGTCTCTTGCTCCGTGGTCAGGGGCTCACGG
>NZ_RBLN01000428.1:0-1130 GCF_003989405.1 Micrococcus sp. HSID17227
TCGCACGTTCGCCGAGGAGCACGGCCTGCCGATCGCCATCAAGGCGGCCTTCGGCGGCGGCGGCCGCGGCATCCGCGTGGTGCGTGAGCTCGGCGACGTCGAGGACGCGTTCGAGGCGACCGTCCGCGAGGCCGTGGCCGCGTTCGGCCGCGGCGAGTGCTTCGTGGAGCGCTTCCTGGACCGCCCCCGCCACGTGGAGGCCCAGGTCCTCGCCGACGAGCACGGCCACGTGGCCGTGCTCGGCACCCGCGACTGCTCCCTGCAGCGCCGCAACCAGAAGCTCGTGGAGGAGGCCCCGGCGCCGTTCCTCACGGACGAGCAGCGCGAGCGCATCCACACCTCCGCCCGCGAGATCTGCCGCGCCGCCGGGTACACCGGGGCCGGCACGGTCGAGTACCTCGTGGCCCCGGACGGCCTCATCAGCTTCCTGGAGGTCAACACCCGCCTGCAGGTGGAGCACCCCGTGACCGAGGAGGTCTTCGGCGTGGACCTGGTGCGCGAGCAGTTCCGCATCGCCGCCGGCGAGCCGCTGAGCATCCCCGAGGACCCGACCCCGCGCGGCCACGCCCTCGAGTTCCGACTCAACGCCGAGGACCCGGCGTACGGCTTCCTGCCCGTGCCCGGCCCGATCGACGCGTTCGAGGCCCCCACCGGCCCCGGGGTCCGCATGGACTCGGGCGTCCGCACCGGCTCCGTGGTGCCGGGCGAGTACGACTCCCTGCTCGCCAAGCTCATCGTGTGGGGCGAGGACCGCGCCCAGGCCATCGCCCGCGCCCGCGACGCCCTGGCCGAGCTGCGCATCGACGGCGTGCCCACCGTGGTGCCGTTCCACCGCGCCGTGCTCGAGCAGGACGCCTTCACCTCGGGGGACCGCCTCGGCGTCTACACCACGTGGATCGAGTCCGAGTTCGCCGAGCCGCTGGCCGAGTCCCCCTACCTGGGCGCCGAGGTTCCCGCGGGCGGCCGCACCTCCGTCACCGTGGAGCTGGACGGCCGCGCCGTGCGCCTGGGCCTGCCCGCGGATCTCTACGCGGCCCTCCTCGGCGGCGGCGGTGCGGGTGCCGCGGCCCCGGCTGACGCCGCGGGCGCCGGGAAGCCCGACGACGACGGCGCCGTGGCCTCGCCGGTCA
>NZ_RBLN01000429.1:0-968 GCF_003989405.1 Micrococcus sp. HSID17227
TATCTCGGACGGCCCCGACCCCGACGGCGCGCCCGAGATCGCGGTCCACACCGTCCGCCCGCCCTCGAGCGTCCGCACCGGACCTTAGGATGGGACGCATGTCCGCCGCCCGCAGCCCCCGTTCCGGCCGAGCCGGCCGCACCGACCCGCTGGCCTGGCGGAGGGCCGAGCCCGCCCCGCTCATGCTCCTCAAGGGGCCCGAGGACCATGCCGCCCGCTGGGTGACGGACCGCGTGACCCAGGCTCTGCGCGAGCGTCACGGTCAGCTGGAGATCCACCGGCTCCGCGCGGGGGAGTACCAGCCCGGCCAGCTGGCCACCGCGGCCAGCCCGTCCCTCTTCGCCGAGCCCACCCTCATCACGGTCGAGGGCCTCGAGGCCATGAACGATGCGTTCCTCGAGGACGCCCTGCGCCTCGTCCAGCAGGGCCCCGGCGCGGACGACGTCACGCTCGTGCTGCGTCACACCGGCGGCACCCGCGGCAAGAGGCTGCTGGATGCCGTCGCGAAGGCCGGCACGGTGGTCGAATGCGTGCCGCTGAAGAAGGACGAGGAGCGGCTGGCCTTCGTGCAGGCCGAGTTCCGCGACCGGCGTCGGCGCATCGACGAGGAGGCGGCCCGCGCGCTCATCCGCGCCACCGGCGCCTCGCTCACGGAGCTCGCGGCCGCGTGCGCCCAGCTCGTCGACGACACCGAGGGCGTCGTCAGCGTCGAGACCGTGGACACGTACTACAGCGGCCGCGTGGAGGCCACGAGCTTCGCGGTGGCCGACGCGGCGCTCGAGGGGCAGGCGGCGAGGGCCGTCTCCCTCGTGCGGCACGCGATGGCCACCGGCGTCCACCCGGTGATGATCACCGCGGCACTCGCGCTCAAGGCGCGGCAGGTGGCGCGGATGATCGACGCCCGCCGGCCCGCCGCCGAGCTGCCGTCCCTGCTCGGGGTGGCCCCGTTCCAGGTGCGCTACATCCAG
>NZ_RBLN01000430.1:0-1274 GCF_003989405.1 Micrococcus sp. HSID17227
CAGAAACCGCGGGTTACCCCCGGTCCTGCCCGCGAACACGCTCTACACCGCGCTGCTGGACATCGGCATCGCGCGCAAAGGTAAGGAGTCCCCTGCAGCAGTCGAGGAAGCAGCCGAACTCGCCTCCTGGCTGCCGGTGACTCTCCGCAACAAGGCAGCCACACTCCTTGTGCACGGCAAACGAATGGCTCAGGAGGGGGTCGGCTACCGCTATCTCAGCAGGACAGCCGACTGGCACACCGATATCACCTGACCCCCGCACCCGCCCGAGCCCCGCATACCGCACCTCTCACGTCCCGCCCCTGCCCGCACGACGTGGGCAGTTGCCATCATGCAGCCCCCGGACAGCGCGCCTTGACTGAACACAGCCCATGCGCCGACCAGTGAGTCCCCAGCGGATGCATCGAGAACGTGGTGTAAGCAGCGCGTTGGCTACTGTGGCCTGGTGGATGCCGCGAAGATCGGTTTGCTGGGGGCAGTCGCTGCTGCTCTGATCGCAGCGCTGGCTGCGACGATCGGCCCTCTGACTGTTCAGCGAAGGAAAGAACGCGCTGACAGCAGGCAGAGGCTGGAGGACGCTGTCGCACGGAGAATTGACGTCGTCAACAACGCCGGGGTTTGCTGCCGTGCGTGGCTCACCTTCCTCGTCCGCGTCCTGGAGGACGCCCAGGCAGGCAGAGTGCTTCCTGTCGACGACTTCGACGAGAAGAGCGAGCCGCTCAGGTCTGCTGCCGAGAGCGCCCTCGCACAAGCGGTACACGTAGGCTATGAGCTGCTCGACAGCGAACTGGCCCACGCCATGCGCTCCGTGGAGTCCGCAGTGCGCAGCGCTTTACTGAACCCCGCCGACGCACCACTGGACCAACTGCGGGACCGGGCAAACGCCTACTTCGAACCCAGAGAGGTGATCAGGACCCACATGCTTCGCGAAGTCACCAGGCTCGAAAAGCCGACCGATCCTCTCGCAGGCACGGTCTTCGACTCTCGCAGGCTGCCTGCCCGGTAGGCGCAAAGCGGTTGTAGGGCACTACTCGACGCGAGCCCTCGTACAGCCAGACCTGAGCTGTCCAACAGGTTGGGTGGCTGAAGGCCATCTCGACGCGGCGGGCCGACGGCCGCGGCAACGTCTGGCCGGAGACGTGGCGTGCGCTGTGGTTGAGCACCCATCCAGCCCCGCCTCACGGCCAGCAATTTCAGTCGAAGAGGCTCTCCTGTACGGCCGGCGCGTTGCGGGGGCGGGGGAGTGGGCGCCGCATCGCTTCCACTGGCGCGGG
>NZ_RBLN01000431.1:0-1255 GCF_003989405.1 Micrococcus sp. HSID17227
CCACCCCGTGCCGGCGGGCCCGGGAGCGGCGCGGCAGCGGCTGCCAGCGTTCCTCGTCCTCGGGGTCCTCCGGGTCGGCGACGAAGGCCTCCGGGCCGTCGAGCGGGTCGAAGGGCCAGCGGGCGACCAGCGTCCGGCCCGCGGCGGGGTTGGCCTCGGGCAGGTCGTCCTCGGCCGGGGCGGGGCCGAGCGCGACGCCGGGCACCTCCCCCGCCAGACCGGCCACCTCCTCGAGGAAGGCCGAGGCCGGCAGGGGCTCCTTGTTGACTCCCTTGAACAGGGAGGTGCTCAGCCACAGGGCGGATCGCGCGCGCGTGTACGCGACGTAGGCCAGGCGCCGCTCCTCGCGCTCGGCGTGGGCGGCCACGGCCACGGCATAGGGGTCCGGGTTGCCCTCCTGGGCCGCCTTGGAGCTGTACTTGGTGCCGGCCGACTGGACCCAGTCCCGCTGGTCCTGGGCCCACGAGCCGTCCCACTGCGGCAGCGACGCGCGGTCCCCGCGCAGGGGCCACGGCAGCGCGCCGGCCCCGGGGCTGGTCCAGCGGTCCGCCCGCGTGGACGGGAACGTGCCCTCCTGCAGGCCGGGGACCGCGACGACGTCCCACTCGAGCCCCTTCGAGGCGTGCGCGGTGAGCACCTGGACCAGGCCGGGGGTGGGTTCGGCGTTCTCGACGCCGAGGCCGTCCTCGTGCTCGAGGACGGACTCCGTCCAGGCCAGGAACGCCGTCAGGTCCGTCGCCGTGGTGCCGGCGCCGAAGTCGCGGGCCGCGTCCTGGAACGCGTTCAAGTGCCGCCGGGCCGCGGCCGCGGAGACGCCGGGCCGCAGGGCCACCTCGACGTCCAACCCCGTCTCACGGATCACCTCCGCGATGAGGTCGGCCGGGTCCTCCCCGGTGCGCGTGGAGAGCCGGCGCAGCTCGGCGTTGACGGCCCTCAGCCGGGCCAGGCCCTCGGGTGAGAAGCCGCGGCCGCGGGAGCCGACCCAGTCCGTCCCCTCCCCGGGCAGGGAGTCGAGGGCCTCCAGCAGGGCGGCGGCGTCGGCGTCCTCCTCGGGGCTCACGTCCCGGTCCGGGGCCGCGTCCGGGGCAGTCCCCACCGACCTGCGCATGCACCCGCGGCTCGGCCCCGCCCGGGCGGTGGCCCGGGGCCATCCGCTCACCTCGCCGCGGGCGGACGGCGTGCTGCGCGCGGCCGCCCCCGCCGGGGGGCCCGCACCCCCGCACCGCTCCGTCAACTCGCCCCCCGCTTGGACCCC
>NZ_RBLN01000432.1:0-1251 GCF_003989405.1 Micrococcus sp. HSID17227
GGTCAAGCCCCTCGTGATGGTGTAGCGGTCTGATCCTTCATGGGGGTCAGGCGCTGAGGCCGAGGGTGAGTTCGGTGTCGGGGTCCACCTCGTCTCCGGTGTTGGTCACGGTGGTGAGCCTGCAGCGGGCCAGGACTTCAAGACCGAGGTAGCGTCGACCCTCGGCCCATTCATCGGTCTGCTCGGCCAGCACCGCACCCACTAGCCTGACGATGGCCGCCCGGTTGGGGAAGATGCCCACCGCGTCGGTGCGACGGCGGATCTCCCGGTTGAGCCGCTCGGCCGGGTTGTTCGACCAGACCTGCGTCCAGACGTCCTTCGGGAACGTGGTGAAGGCCAGGATGTCCGCCCGGGCGGCGTCGAGGTGCTCAGCCACGGTGGGCAGCTTCTCGCTCACGTAGTCCAGGAGCCGGTCGAACTGCGCGTGCACGCTGGCCGCATCGGGCTGGTCATAGACCGAGTGCAGCATGGCTTTCACGGCCGGCCACATGTTCTTCGGGGTGATGCCCATCAGGTTCGCCGCGTAATGGGTGCGGCAGCGCTGCCACGTCGCTCCGGGCAGGTTCGCCGCGATGGCGTCCTTGAGTCCGGTGTGGGCGTCAGAAGTAACCAACCGGACCCCGGCCAGGCCGCGGGCGACCAGGTCGGCGAAGAACTCGTTCCACGCCGCCCCGGTCTCCGAGGTGGCGACCCGCAGGCCCAGGACCTCGCGGTGGCCGTCAGCGTTGACCCCGGTGGCCAGCAGCACCACGGCGTTGACCACGCGCCCGCCCTCGCGGACCTTCATGCTCAGCGCATCGGCGGCCACGAACGTGAACGGGCCGGCCACCCCGAGCGGGCGGTGGCGGAAGGCCTCGACCTGCTCGTCGAGCTCGGTGGCCATCCGGGAGACTTGGGACTTGGACAGGGCGTTGACGCCCAGAGTCTTGACCAGCTTGTCCATCCGTCGGGTCGAGACCCCGGCGAGGTAGCAGTCAGCGACCACGGTGATCAGCGCCGACTCCGCTCTCTTCCTGCGTTCAAGTAGCCAGTCCGGGAAGTACGTGCCCGATCTGAGCTTGGGGATGGCCACGTCCAGGGTGCCGACCCGGGTGTCCAGGTCCCGGTGGCGGTACCCGTTCCGCTGAGCAGTGCGCGAGGAGCTGGGCTTGCCCCATTCGGCACCGACCACCGCGTCGGCATCCGCGGACAGCAAGGTGTTGATCATGGTCTGCAGCAGATGGCGCATCATGTCCGGGGACGCTTCAGACA
>NZ_RBLN01000433.1:0-963 GCF_003989405.1 Micrococcus sp. HSID17227
TCGCATCGCCGCCAGCTGCTCCGGCACGTTGGCGGCGATGCGCTCCCGGGCCGTGGTGACGGCGTCGATCCGGGCGAGCACCTCGGCCGAGTCGCCGGCGGTGCCGCGGGCG
Source organism: Micrococcus sp. HSID17227 (assembly GCF_003989405.1). NCBI lineage: Bacteria > Bacillati > Actinomycetota > Actinomycetes > Micrococcales > Micrococcaceae > Micrococcus > Micrococcus sp. HSID17227. Next base: position 113 of record NZ_RBLN01000433.1, read on the forward strand.
TACGCCTCGATCTCGTCCCGACGGTGCTCGTTGATGAGCTCGCCGTCGGCCCCCAGCTGCACGCGCAGCACGTCCCGGAACAGGCCCATGACGTCGATCATGGCCCGGTCCAGCGAGTCTCGGACGGCGCGGCGCCGCCGGCGGGTCTGGTCCTCCTCGAGCCGTTTGACGTGGTGGCGGAGCTTGGGCGGGACGGGCTCGCCGGGCTCGAGGCCCAGGGAGCGGCGCAGTGCCTCGAGCTCCTCGGCGTCCCGGGCTTCGGCGGCGGACTCGGCCTCGGCCTTGGACACCTCGGCCAACGTGGCGGCCAGGGCCATCGCGTCGGAGACGGCGGTGGCCTGGAGCGGCAGGGAGAGGATGCGCTCGCGGCGTTCGAGGGCCTCCGGGTCCCGCGCGAGGCGGCGGGCCATGCCCACGTGCGACTGGGAGATCCGGGCGGTGGTGAGCGCCGTCTCGCGGTCCAGCCCGTCGCGGCGGTGCAGCAGCTCCGCCACCTGCTCCACGGCGGGGATGCTCAGCGTGATCAGCCGGCAGCGGGAGCGGACGGTGGGGAGCACGTCCGCGGGGGACGGGGTGCACAGCATCCAGATCGTGCGGGCCGGCGGCTCCTCGATGGCCTTGAGGAGCACGTTCGTGGCGCGCTCCGTCATGCGGTCCGCGTCCTCCATGAGGAAGATCCGCCAGCGCCCGGTGGCGGGGGTGGACTGGCCGGCCTCCACGAGGGCGCGGACGTCCTCGATCCGATAGCTCACCGCCTCGGTGGCCAGCACGGTCACGTCCGGGTGGGTGCCGCCGAGGACGGTGCGGCACGCGTGGCACTCGCCGCAGCCGCGCGCCGCCGGGTCCGCGCC
>NZ_RBLN01000434.1:0-238 GCF_003989405.1 Micrococcus sp. HSID17227
CATAGGTGCAGGCAGACGAGGGATGTAGATTGCAGTATCGATATTGTGTTAGTGATAGAGTGTCGTGGTAATAGTATAGAGAGAAGACTGGGGGGACGTTAAAGGCATAGTAAGTAAAGTGTCGTGTACCGTTACGACTATAGTGGTTAAGATGGCTGAGCTTAGGGTAAGATAGGTATTATTATAGTCATGTCAGTGAATTCTACGACGGCTCTTGATTTTTTTTTTTTTTTAATGC
>NZ_RBLN01000435.1:0-925 GCF_003989405.1 Micrococcus sp. HSID17227
TCCGTTCCGGACCCCGTCAGCGGGACCCCGTCGTCCGTGGCCGTGTGGGAGTACGCCCCCGTTCCGGAGGCCGCACCGGGTTCGCCCGGCGCACCCGAGGGAGACACGGCCGCTGCCCCGCTGGTGTTCGTGCACGGCTTCCGCGGGGACCACCACGGCCTCGCCCTGCTGGCCGACGCGCTCCCGGAGCATCCGATCCACTCGATCGAGCTGCCCGGCTTCGGGGCCTCGGAGCCCTTCCCTCACGCGGAGCACACCGTCGCCCATCACGCGGACGCGGTGGCCGCCGTCGTCACCGCCCTGGGTCTGCCGGCCGCCCCCGTGCTGGTCGCACACTCCTACGGGACGACCGTGGCGGCCGAGCTGGTCGCCCGGGACCCGTCCCGGTGGGGACGGCTGGCCCTGCTCAACCCCATCGCCGAACCCGCGCTGCACGCGTCCGCGTCCGTGTCGAGTCGGGTGCTGGCGGCCGTCGCCGAGGGGTACTACGAGGTCGCCGCCCGCCTGCCCGAGCGCCCGGCGCGGCTGCTGCTGGGCGCGCCGCCGGTCGTGTGGGTGACCACGCTCGCCATGACCCGCACCAGGGACAGGGATGTCCTCGCGTACACCCATGACCAGCACCGGCGCCACTTCTCGGACTTCGCCTCCGCACGCATGCTCTCCGAGGCGTACCGCGCCTCGAGCACGGGCTCCGTGGCCGACGTCGCCGCCCGCCTCAGCCTGCCGGTGCTGCTGGTCGCGGGGCGGGAGGATCCGCTGGGCTCGATGCCGGCACAGGAGGCGCTCGCCGCGGCGATCGACGACGCGGGCGGCACGGCGGAGCTGCACGTCCTCGACGGCGTCGGGCATCTGCTGCACTACGAGCGGCCGGCCGCCTGTGCGGCGTTGATCCGCGACTGGCTCCGCCGCGCCGGCCGCTGACGGG
>NZ_RBLN01000436.1:0-1221 GCF_003989405.1 Micrococcus sp. HSID17227
CCTGCGTGAGGGCCTCGATGTGCCGCAGGGCGCCCTGCGGGTCGCGGTAGCCCAGCGCCGCCAGGCGGTCGCGGACGGCCTCCGCGGACAGCCGCACGTCCTCGGCGGACAGGGCGGCCGTCGTCGACAGCAGCGGCCGGTAGAACACGGTCTCGTGGAGACCGCGCACGGCGCGGCGCACGCGCGTGAACTCGGCCTGGAGGTCCTCGCCGGTGGCGGGGCCCCGGTCGGCGGCGCCGCGCATCGACCGGGCGACGACGCGGCGGGCCTCTTCCTTGACCGGCATCAGGTGGGTGCGCCGCAGGTGCACGAGCTGGATGCGGTGCTCGAGGGTGCGCAGCCACCGGTAGTGCTCGTCGAACGCCCGCGCGTCTCGCGTGGTGACGTAGGAGGCGGCGTGCAGCGCCCGCACCGCGTCGAGCGTGCCGCGCACCCGCAGCGACTCGTCCGCACGGCCGTGCACGAGCTGGAGCAGCTGGGCCGTGAACTCGACGTCGCGCAGGCCGCCGGGCCCGAGCTTGATCTCCCGCTCGCGCTCCGCGGGGGCGAGGGTGTCCAGGACCCGGGCGCGCATGGCCCGGACGGACTCGACGAACCCGTCGCGCGCGGAGGACTCCCACACCCGGGGCCAGATTTCCGCGATGTAGCGCTCGCCGAGCTGTGGCGAGCCCGCGATGGGGCGGGCCTTGAGCAGGGCCTGGAACTCCCAGCCGTGGGCCCAGCGGCGGTAGTACTCGGCGTGGGACTCCACGGTGCGGCTCAGGGCGCCGTCCTTGCCCTCGGGACGCAGGTTGGCGTCGACTTCCCACAGTCCCGGCTCGGGGGCCGCGCCCTGGATCACGCGGCCGATGCCCGCGGCCAGCTCGGCCGCGAGCGCGGCGGCGCGCGGCCCGTCCGGGACCTCGGCGTCGGGGTCCGCGCCGTCCGCGGCCTCGCGGACGGCGTGGGCGAACACGACGTCCACGTCTGAGACGTAGTTGAGTTCGCCGGCGCCGCACTTGCCCATGCCGATCACGGCGAGGTCCACGCGGTCCACCACGGGGCCCTCCCGCTCGGTGAGGACGGCCCGTGAGACGGCGGGCGCCGCGTCCACGGCGGCGCCGGCCAGGTCCGCGAGCCAGCGGCCCACCGAGGGCATGGCCGCCGTGGGCTCGGCGGAGTCGAGGTCGCGCAGGGCGATCGCGGCCAGCTGGCGGCGGTAGGCGCGGCGCAAGGCGACGG
>NZ_RBLN01000437.1:0-1102 GCF_003989405.1 Micrococcus sp. HSID17227
GGGGGCGTCCGCCCAGCAGCCCACCGCGCCGCCGCCCGGCATGGACGCGGACCAGGCCGCCGAGGGCGCCCAGGGCCCCGTCGCCCCGGACGCGGACGAGAAGGCGGACGAGCAGGCACTCGACGTGCTGCTCGTCGGCGAGGACGCGGGCGCGGAGGGCCGTGACTCCGCCGGCCGGTCGGACACCCTCATGTGGGTCCACGTGCCCGGGGACCGCAGCGAGATCCAGGTCATGTCCATCATGCGCGACATGTGGGTGCCGATCCCGGGGCACGGGGACCACAAGGTCAACGCCGCCTACCAGTACGGCGGCATCCCGCTGACGGTGGCCACCGCGGAGAACATGTTCCAGGCACGCGTGGACCACGTGATCGCCGTGGACCTCGCCGGCTTCAAGGGCCTCGTGGACGCCCTGGGCGGCGTCAGCGTGGACAACCCCAGCGCCTTCGTCTCGACCGGCGGCATCGACTTCCCCGCGGGCACCGTGCAGATGGACGGGGACAAGGCCCTGGCCTACGCGCGGGAGCGGTACAACCTGCCGCGCAGCGACTTCGACCGCGTGGAGAACCAGCAGCGCCTGGTCAAGGCCATCGTGGCCGCGTTCCTCTCCCGCGACACCCTCTCTGACCCGAGCCGCGTGCAGGCCGCCGTCGAGGAGTTCGCCCCCTTCCTGACCCTCGACGACGAGCTCGACTCGAGCACCCTCGCGAACCTGGCGTGGTCCCTGCGCGATGCGCGCGACGCCCCGATCGTGACCAGCACGGTGCCGTCCGTGGGCGTGGGCTACACGGACACCGGCGAGGACGTCGTGTGGCCGGACTGGGCGGCGATCGCCCGCCTGGGCGAGGGCATCCGCACCGGCACCCTGGGGGAGGCCGTCGCGCAGTGAGCACGCCGTCCCGGCCGTCACTGGTACGGCACTGGCTCGCGCTCGCGGAGGAGCTCGTGGGCCGGGCCGCGCCGCGACTCGACGCCCTGAACCTCTTCCCGGTCCCGGACGCGGACACGGGCACGAACATGCTCGCCACGCTGACGGCGGCCCGCACCGCGGCCGACGCCTGCCCCGCACAGGACGACGTCGGCGCCGTGCCCGCGCACGCGG
>NZ_RBLN01000438.1:0-1185 GCF_003989405.1 Micrococcus sp. HSID17227
TGATTGAAAGCAACCTGCGCCTGGTGGTGAAAATCGCCCGACGCTACGTCAATCGTGGCCTTTCCCTGCTGGATCTGATCGAGGAAGGCAACCTGGGCTTGATCCGGGCAGTGGAGAAGTTCGATCCGGAGCGGGGTTTCCGCTTCTCCACCTACGCCACCTGGTGGATTCGCCAGACCATCGAACGGGCGATCATGAATCAGACCCGCACGATCCGTTTGCCGATCCATGTAGTCAAGGAGCTCAACGTCTACCTGCGGGCGGCGCGTGAGCTGACACAAAAACTCGATCATGAACCTTCGCCTGAAGAAATCGCCAACCTGCTGGAGAAACCGGTAGGGGAGGTCAAGCGTATGCTCGGCCTGAACGAGCGCGTGTCTTCGGTCGATGTCTCGCCGGGTCCGGATTCGGATAAAACCCTGCTGGACACCCTGACGGATGATCGTCCGACGGATCCTTGTGAGCTGTTGCAGGACGATGATCTTTCCCAAAGCATTGACCAGTGGCTGTCGGAGCTTACGGACAAGCAGCGTGAGGTGGTGATTCGCCGCTTCGGCCTGCGTGGCCACGAGAGCAGCACCCTGGAGGATGTAGGCCTGGAAATTGGCCTGACCCGTGAGCGGGTGCGGCAGATCCAGGTGGAGGGGCTCAAGCGCTTGCGTGAGATCCTTGAGAAGAATGGCTTGTCGAGTGAGTCGTTGTTTCAATAACGCCGTAGCTTGCATGTGAGAGGGGGCTTGCTCCCGATGGCGCTGGGTCAGTCAAAAAATCTGAACTGACACACCACTATCGGGAACAAGCCCCCTCCCACACTTGAATGATGAAGTTTTCAAGTGTGGGAGGGGGGTTGCTCCCGATGCTTTTACTGGGTTTTGCGCGGAATGAGCACAACCTGCGCCGGGATCCTTTTCAGAATCTGCCGGTGGATCTTCAGGTCATATCCCGAATCAATTCGCTTCACCCGTCTGCTCAGCAAGGTGGACAGCCATGGGTAGTCCTGGGTGCGCGGCACTTGAATGCTCACGTCGCACTGGTAATTCACCACGTCGGTGGCAATCGCATCCAGTTGATGGCGAAGTTCTTCTATGTCGGTGAGGTTCAGCGCCACGGTCGTGCTTTCGGCTGCCGGGTCGATGACTTTGGCGACAGGCTTGGTTTCGGCGGCTTTCAACGCCGCTTCGGCCT
>NZ_RBLN01000042.1:0-12342 GCF_003989405.1 Micrococcus sp. HSID17227
GACAGAGACACGTGCGAGTCACACCTTTCCCCACCCGACGCCCCTCCATGCGTGCGGGCGTGCGGCTGGGCGGGCTGATGTGCGTGGCACCGCGCGGCCTGGACCCGGAGGACGCGTTCCGCCGGCTCGCCGCTCTCGGCGGGCGCGTGCGGCAGACGCATCCGGAGGCCACCGCGCTGTCCATGGGGATGAGCGCGGACCTCGAGGCGGCCGTGCGCGCAGGGGCGACACAGGTGCGCATCGGCTCCGACGTTCTGGGGGCCCGGGACGCGGTGGGCTAACGTTGACCCCGCGCGTCCCGGCGGGACGCGACAGGACCGTGCGGACGCATGCGCACCGACGACGAACGACGGCGGCCCCCGGGGCCGGAGGACGTGGTGAAGGAAGACTCATGGCTGGTGCCCTGAAGAAGACGATGATCTACCTCGGCCTGGCCGACGGCGACGAGTACGACGAGCAGCCCCGTGCCACCGAGCGGGAGGCCGCGACCCGACACGAGGTCGTCGAGGCGCGACGCCCCGCGGAGCCGGACACCGACCCCCACATGGAGGCCGTCCGCCCCGCTGCGGTCCGCGATCCCGAGCCGGCCGAGCGGCCGGAGCCCGTGATCCCGTCCGGCTCCACCGCGGCCGAACCCGTCGAACCCCGGCGTCCGGCGCGTCCCGAGCCGGTCGACCCGGGCTACCGGGCCCCGGTGACCCCCATCAAGCGAGCCGCAGCGTCGTCTGCCGAAGGAGCCTCCGTGCACACCCTGTCCACCGTCCACCCCCGCTCCTACAACGACGCGAAGGCGATCGGCGAGGCCTTCCGCTCCGGCGTCCCCGTGATCATGAACGTGACCGACCTCGGTGAGAACGAGGCCAAGCGCCTCGTGGACTTCGCGGCCGGCCTCGTCTTCGGCCTGCACGGCTCGATCTCCCGCATCACCAGCAAGGTGTTCCTGCTGACCCCGGCCACCGTGGACGTCGTCGGCGCCGAGCAGGGCGAGTCCGGCGCGGTCGACTCCCCGTTCGACGGCGACTGAGGCGCCCATGCAGCTGCTCCTCGCCCTCGCCTACCTCGCCCTGACGGTGGTGCTCGCGGCGCTGACCGTGCGGATCGTCCTGGACGTCACGCAGTCGTTCGCCCGCCACTGGCGCCCCACCGGGGCGGCCCTCGTGCTGGCCAGCGGCGTGTACGGGGCCACCGACCCGTTGCTGCGCCCCGTGCGTCGTGCCGTGCCGCCGGTGAACCTGGGCGGCATCGGCCTGGACGTGGCCTTCCTCATCGTGTTCCTCGGCGTCGTCCTGCTGCGGGTCCTGGTGCTGAGCCTGGCCGGCGTGGCCTGACCCGCGGCCCGGGGCGGCTGTCGGCCCCGGTGGTAGTCTTCGCGGCAGGATCGGCGCCGCCCCTCACCGGCGCGCCGGCCGTCGACGCGCCGGGCCGCCCGGCCGTCCCCGAGCACCGAGCAGAGAGCGAGACGGTTCCATGGCGCTGTCCTGGGAAGACGTGGTCAACAAGCAGTTCCAGCCCACGAAGTTCCGCGAGGGCTACGACCAGACCGAGGTGGATGACTTCCTCGACGAGATCGTGGCGGAGTTCAAGCGCCTGATCGCCCTCAACGAGCAGCTCGAGTCCGAGAACGCGGAGCTGCGCGCCGGCGGCGCCGCCCCGGCCGCCGGCCCCGCTGCGGACACCCCGCAGGCCGCCGCGACGCCGGCCTCCGTCGAGGAGGCGGCCCCGGCCGCCGCCCCCGAGTCCGCCGACGCGGCCGCGACCTCCGCCGCCGGCGTCCTGGCCATGGCCCAGCGGCTGCACGACGAGCACGTCGCCGCGGGCGAGCAGCGCAGCACCGAGCTCGTGGCCGAGGCCGAGGCCACCGCGGCCCGGCTCGTCAGCGACGCCGAGGAGCAGAAGGCCCGCACCCTCGAGGCCCTGGCCGAGGAGAAGGCCGGTCTGGAGGGCGAGGTCGAACAGCTGCGCAGCTTCGAGACCGACTACCGCAGCCGCCTCACCTCCTACATCGAGGGCCAGCTGCGGGAGATCCGCGCCCAGAAGCGCGTCGAGCCCCCCACGCCCACGGCGTGAGTCGTGCCGTCGACGCCGCGCCGGCCCCGCGATCCCCTCGCGCGGGCCGGCGAGCCGTGCTCACCGCCCTCATCGTGGCGGTGCTGGCCTACGCCCTCGACCAGCTGACCAAGTACGCGGTCGAGAGCACGATGCAGCTGGGGGACTCCGTCACGGTGATCCCCGGGGTGCTGCGCTGGCACTACATCCTGAACCCGGGCGCGGCCTTCTCCATCGGCGAGGACCACACCTGGGTGTTCACCGTCATCCAAGCCGTGGTGGCGGTGGCCGCCCTCGTCGGGATCGCCCGCGTGCGCTCGACGCCGTGGGCCCTGGCGTTGGGCGGGCTCGCCGGCGGCGTGCTCGGCAACCTCACGGACCGGCTGTTCCGGCCCCCGGCGTTCGGGCGCGGCCACGTGGTCGACATGATCTCCGTGCCGCACTTCGCGATCTTCAACGTGGCGGACTCGTTCATCGTCTGCTCCGTCATCGGCGTCGCCCTGCTCGTGATGACCGGCCGCCGCCTGGACGGCACACGGGAGGCGTGAGGACATGGGCATGAGACCGGGACTGACCGAGCGGCTCGAGGTCACCGAGGCCGAGGCGGGCCGGCGGGTCGACGCGGTGCTCGCCGACGCGTTCGGCGTCTCCCGCTCGCTGCTGGCGGACTGGTTCACCCGGGGCCTGGTGCGGGCCGAGTCGCGCTCCGGCCGCCGGGACCGCGTCCTGGCCAAGTCCGCGAAGGCCGTGGCGGGGGAGACCCTCGCCGTCGACGTCCCCGACGACCCCGACCCCCTGGAAGTGAGGGCAGAGCGCGTGGACGCGCTGAGCATCCTGTACGAGGACGAGGACCTGGTGGCCGTGGACAAGCCCACCGGCGTGGCCGCACACCCCTCGCCCGGCTGGGTCGGGCCCACCGTGGTGGGCGCCCTGGCCGCCCTCGGCTACGACATCACCACCTCGGGCGCCCCCGAGCGCCAGGGGATCGTGCACCGGCTCGACGTCGGCACCACCGGGGTCATGGTCGTGGCCAAGACCGAGCGCGCCTACACGGCCATGAAGGACCAGTTCCGCGAGCGCGTGCCGGAGAAGGTCTACCACGCCGTGGTCCAGGGCATCCCGGACCCGCTGAGCGGCACCGTGGACGCGCCCATCGGGCGGCATCCCGGCCATCACTGGAAGTTCGCGGTGCTCGAGGACGGCCGGCCGTCCGTGACCCACTACGAGACGCTCGAGGTGTTCGGCCGGGCCACCCTGCTCGAGGTCCACCTGGAGACCGGGCGCACCCACCAGATCCGCGTGCACACCTCGGCGCTGCGCCACCCGTGCGTCGGCGACCTCACGTACGGGGCGGATCCGCGCCTGGCGGCCGAGCTCGGGCTGACCCGCCAGTGGCTGCACGCCCACCGGCTGGCGTTCCCGCACCCGGTCACGGGGGAGCCGGTGACGATCACCTCCCCGTATCCGGAGGACCTCGCCCACGCCCTGGCGGCGCTGCGCGGCGACGAGGACTGAGCCTGCACCGTCGACGTGACCCCCGTCCCGGTCCGGCCCCGCCGCCCGGGCACCACGAGTAGGCTGGTGCGGCCCCGCTGTCCTCCCCGTCGAAAGGCCCACCCCGCATGACCGTGTCCGCCGACGCCCGCGCCGACGCCGTGAAGGACGGCGGCTTCGTCCACCTGCACACGCACACCGAGTACTCCATGCTCGACGGCGCCGCGAAGCTGGACGACCTGTTCGCCGAGGCTCAGCGGCTGGGCATGGACTCGCTGGCCATCACGGACCACGGCTACCTCTTCGGCGCCTACGACTTCTGGTCCAAGGCGAAGGCGGCGGGCGTCAAGCCGATCATCGGGCTCGAGGCCTACGTGGCCCCCGGGCATCAGCACCGCACGGACAAGGAGAAGACCCGCTGGGGCGAGCCCCACCAGCGGGGGGACGACGTGTCCGGCGGCGGTGCGTACACGCACATGACGCTGCTGAGCGAGACCACCGAGGGGATGCACAACCTGTTCCGGATGGGCTCGATCGCCTCGCTGGACTCGGTGTACGCCAAGTGGCCGCGGCTGGACCGGGAGCTGCTGAGCCAGTACTCGAAGGGCCTGATCGCCACCACGGGCTGCCCCTCCGGCGAGGTGCAGACGCGCCTGCGCCTGGGCCAGTACCGGGAGGCGATGCAGGCGGCCTCGGACTTCCGGGACATCTTCGGCAAGGACAACTACTACTGCGAGATCATGCACCACGGCCTCGACATCGAGCGCCGGGTGATGACGGACCTGCGCCGGCTCGCCAAGGACCTGGGCCTGCCGTTCGTGGCCACGAACGACCTGCACTACACCCACGAGCACGACGCCAAGGCGCACGAGGCGCTGCTGGCCCTGCAGTCGGGCTCGAAGCTCAACGAGCCCAGCTACGACCAGGGCGGCTCCCGCTTCGCGTTCTCCGGCACCGAGTACTACCTGAAGTCCCCGCGGCAGATGCGCGAGCTCTTCGCGGAGCTGCCCGAGGCCTGCGACAACACGCTGCTCATCGCCGAGCGGTGCGAGGTCGAGTTCGACACGAAGGCCAACTACATGCCGGTCTTCCCCACGCCGGAGGGCGAGGACGAGACCAGCTGGCTCATCAAGGAGGTCGCCTCCGGTCTGGCCTACCGCTACCCGGACGGCGTGCCGGACCACGTGCGCAAGCAGGCGGACTACGAGCTGGACGTCATCATCTCGATGGGCTTCCCCGGGTACTTCCTCGTCGTGGCCGACTTCATCAACTGGGCCAAGGAGAACGGCATCCGGGTGGGCCCGGGCCGTGGCTCGGGCGCCGGATCGATGGTGGCGTACGCGCTGCGCATCACGGACCTGGACCCGCTCAAGCACGGGCTGATCTTCGAGCGGTTCCTCAACCCGGACCGCGTGTCCATGCCCGACTTCGACGTCGACTTCGACGACCGCCGTCGCTCCGAGGTGATCGACTACGTCACCCGCAAGTACGGCGACGAGCGCGTCACCATGATCGTCACGTACGGCACCATCAAGACCAAGCAGGCCCTGAAGGACTCGGCCCGCGTGATGGACCAGCCGTTCTCGATGGGCGAGTCCCTCACCAAGGCGCTGCCGCCGGCGGTGATGGCCAAGGACATCCCGCTCAAGGACATCGAGGACCCCGCGGCCCCGCGCTACGGGGAGGCCGCGCCCTTCCGCGAGCTGATCGCCACGGACCCGGTGGCGAAGGAGGTCTTCGAGACCGCCAAGGGTCTCGAGGGTCTGAAGCGGCAGTGGGGCGTGCACGCGGCCGGCGTGATCATGTCCTCGGTGCCGGTGATCGACGTCATCCCGATCATGCGTCGTCTCCAGGACGGCCAGGTCATCACCCAGTTCGACTACCCGATGGCGGAGTCCCTGGGCCTGATCAAGATGGACTTCCTGGGGCTGCGCAACCTCACGATCATCTCGGACGCGCTCGAGAACGTGAAGGCGAACCAGGGCGTGGACCTGGACCTGGAGACCCTCGACGTGGACGACCCGGCGGCCTACGAGCTGCTGGCCCGCGGCGACACCCTCGGCGTGTTCCAGCTCGACGGCGGCCCCATGCGCTCGCTGCTGAAGATGATGCGCCCGGACAACTTCGAGGACATCTCGGCGACCATCGCCCTGTACCGCCCCGGCCCCATGGGCGCGAACTCGCACACCAACTACGCGCTGCGCAAGAACGGGCAGCAGGAGATCACCCCGATCCACCCGGAGCTGGAGGAGCCGCTGCGGGAGATCCTGGACACCACCTACGGCCTGATCGTGTATCAGGAGCAGGTCATGGCGATCGCCCAGAAGGTGGCGGGCTACTCGCTCGGCCAGGCCGACATCCTGCGCCGCGCGATGGGCAAGAAGAAGAAGTCGGAGCTGGACAAGCAGTACGAGGCGTTCCACCAGGGCATGCTGGACCGCGGCTACTCGGAGGCCGCGGTGAAGGCCCTGTGGGACATCCTGCTGCCCTTCTCGGACTACGCGTTCAACAAGGCGCACTCGGCCGCCTACGGCCTGGTCTCCTACTGGACGGCCTACCTCAAGGCGCACTACCCGGCGGAGTACATGGCGGCGCTGCTCACCTCGGTGGGCGACGACAAGGACAAGCTGGCCATGTACCTCAACGAGTGCCGCCACATGGGCATCACGGTGCTGCCCCCGGACGTGAACGAGTCCCACCTGACCTTCACCCCCGTCGGCCGGGACATCCGCTTCGGCATGGGCGCCGTCCGCAACGTGGGCGCCAACGTGGTCAAGGGCATGGTCCAGGCGCGCGAGGACAAGGGCTCGTACACGGGCTTCGGCGACTTCCTGGCGAAGGTGCCGCTCGTGGTGTGCAACAAGCGCACCATCGAGTCCATGATCAAGGCCGGCGCCTTCGACTCCCTCGGCTACGCCCGCCGCGCCCTGCTGGCCGTGCACGAGGAGGCCGTGGACGCCACCGTGGCGCAGAAGCGCAAGGAGGATCACGGCGAGTTCACCTTCGACCTGTTCGCGCTCGGCGGCGGCGACGAGGACGACTCCGACGCCGCGGACGGCGTCGCCGTCCCGGACCTGCCGGAGTGGGCCAAGAAGGAGAAGCTCGCGTTCGAGCGCGAGATGCTGGGCCTGTACGTGTCCGACCATCCGCTGCAGGGCCTCGACGGCGTCCTGGCCCAGCACGCCGACGTCCAGATCACCCGCGTGCTCGACGACGACGGGCCCGCGGACGGCGCGATCGTCACCATCGCGGGCCTGGTCACCACGCTCGAGCGCCGCATCGCCAAGTCCTCGGGCAACGCGTACGCGCGCTGCGAGATCGAGGACCTCGGCGGCTCGATGGACGTCATGTTCTTCGGCCAGGTGTACGCGCCCATCGCGATGATGCTGGCCGAGGACCTCGTCGTCGCCGTCAAGGGCAGGGTGCAGCGCCGGGACGACGGGTCGGTGTCCCTGTCGGCGATGGAGCTGACCATCCCGGAGCTCTCGGACGGCCCCGGCGGCCCCGTGCGGATCACGCTGCCCGCGTTCAAGGCCACGGAGCAGGTCATGGGCCAGCTGGCGGACGTGCTGCGCACCCACGAGGGCTCCTCGGAGGTGCGGCTGTCCCTGGTGGGCCAGCGTGCCACGCAGGAGTTCCAGCTGGGCCCGCAGTTCCGGGTGAGCCCGAACCCGGCGCTGTTCGGGGACCTCAAGATCCTGCTGGGTCCGGCCTGCCTCGGCTGAGCGGACGTAGCATGGGAGTGCCCCGCCCAGGAGGAGAGAGCTGATGCACTGCCCGTTCTGCCGTCATGAGGACTCGCGCGTGGTCGACTCGCGCTCCCTCGACGACGGCTCCGCCATCCGTCGGCGTCGGCAGTGTCAGGCCTGCGGGAAGCGGTTCACCACCATGGAGACCACCGCCCTGACCGTCGTCAAGCGCTCCGGGGTGGCGGAGCCGTTCGACCGCTCCAAGGTGATCAACGGCGTCCGGAAGGCGTGCCAGGGGCGGCCGGTGACGAGCGACGACCTGGCCATGCTCGCCCAGGAGGTCGAGGAGACGGTCCGTGCCACGGGCAACGCCGAGGTGGACGCCCACGACGTCGGCCTGGCCATCCTCGATCCGCTGCGCCGTCTCGACCAGGTGGCCTTCCTGCGCTTCGCCTCCGTCTACCGGGACTTCGAGTCCCTCGACGACTTCGAGGAGGCCATCGCGGAGCTCCGGGCCGGTGACGGGGACGACCGCGGCCGTCCCGCCGTGCAGCCGCGGCTGTTCACCCGCTGACCTGGGCCGATGCGACGGCGCGGCCGGGATCGACGCTGCAGTGGTGCGCACGGCCTCCAGGCGCTACAGTGATCCCCGGGTCGACCTCGGTCGGCCCGGCAAGACTGCCGAGGGCGGTTCCGGAGGGGAAGCCGGAACCGCCCTCGGTGTCTGCGCCCTCAGTTGCCGTCGGCGAGCGAGCCGTGCGCGGCCAGGGCGGCGCCCACGATGCCCGCGTTGTTCTGCAGCTGGGCCGGGACGATCGGGGTGCGCAGGCGCAGCAGCGGCAGGTAGTCGTCCGGCCGCTTGGAGATGCCGCCGCCGACGATGAACAGGTCGGGCGAGAAGATCCGCTCCACGTGGGAGAAGAAGCGCTGCAGTCGCTCGGCGTACTCGGCCCAGCTGAGCTGATCGCGCTCCCGGGCCTTCGCGGAGGCCCGCGACTCGGCCATCACGCCGTCGAGCTCCAGGGATCCGACCTCGAAGTTCGGGACGAGCACGCCGTCGTGGATCATCGCGCCGCCGATGCCGGTGCCGAGCGTGATCACGTGCACCAGGCCGCGCACGCCCCGCCCGGCCCCGTAGCGGGCCTCCGCGAGGCCGGCCGCGTCGGCGTCGTTGACCACGGTCACGGGGCGGCGCAGGTGCTCCTCGAACGTGCCGCGCAGATCGGTGCCGATCCACGAGTGGTCGATGTTGTTCGCGGACAGGCACACCCCGTCCTTGACGATCGAGGGGAAGCACACGCCCAGCGGGGCGGAGGGCTTCGGCGCCTTCTCGCGCCCGTCGAGCTCGGCGGTGATGGCCGCCAGGGTCGCCGCCACGGGCTCGGGCATGGCCGGCTGCGGCGTGGGGATGCGGAAGCGGTCCCCGCGCAGGGTGCCGGCCTTCGGCCCCGACCCGAGGCGGACCAGGCCGCCCTTCATGCCGGTCCCCCCGACGTCGATGCCGATCGTCGTGGGGTACTTGGAGGAGCGCTGGGCGGTGCTGGTGTGCGTCGTCACGGCCCCCAGCTTAGTGCCGGGTCACGGCAGCGTGAGAATCTCCGCGCCGTCGTCCGTGACCACGATCGTGTGCTCGAACTGCGCGGTGCGACGGCGGTCGCGGGTCACCACGGTCCAGCCGTCGTCCCACTGGTCCCACTCGATCGTGCCGAGGGTGAGCATCGGCTCGATGGTGAACACCATGCCGGGCACGAGCAGGCGGTCGTGGGCCGGGGCCGCGTCGTAGTGGGGGATCACGAGGCCGGAGTGGAAGTCCACGCCCACGCCGTGGCCGATGAAGTCGCGCACCACGCCGTAGCCGAAGCGCTTGGCGTAGGACTCGATGGCGCGGCCGATCACGTTGACCTGACGGCCGGGCTTCACGGCGCGGATGCCGCGGCGCAGGGCCTCCTCGGTGCGCTCGACGAGCAGCCGGGACTCCTCGTCCACGTCGCCGACCAGGTAGGTGCGGTTGTGGTCCCCGTGGACGCCGTCCAGGTACGCGGTGATGTCCAGGTTGACGATGTCCCCGTCCTCCAGGACGGTGCCGTCCGGGATGCCGTGGCAGATGACCTCGTTGATCGAGGTGCAGATGGACCGCGGGAAGCCGCGGTAGCCCAGGCAGGACGGGTAGGCGCCGCGCTCCACGAGGAAGGCGTGCGCGATCCGGTCCAGCTCGTCCGTGGTGACGCCCGGGCGGATGTGGGCGGCGGTGTGCTCCATGGCCTGCGCGGCCAGGCGGCCGGCGGCGCGGATCCGCTCGACGCCGGTGGCGTCGTAGACGTCCGAGGCGTTGCCCTCGTCCGGGGTGGCCCTGCCGACGTACTCGGGGCGCGGGATCGCGGCCGGCACGGGCGGGGCGGGGGACGGGGCCCCGGGCGTCAGAGTGCCGACGGGGGCGAGCGACCCGGGCTCCGGTGCGGTGGGGCCCGCGGGGCGGGGACCGTTGTGGCTGGACGGGGCGGCGGGGTTCTGACGCTGGGACATGTCCTCCAGCCTATCGGCCCGGCTACTGTGGCCCCCATGACCGAGACGAGCGAGTTCTGGTACAACGTCAACACGCATCAGGTGGAGGTGGGCGCCCAGTCGGACTGGTCCCAGCTGCTGGGCCCGTTCGGCACCCGTGAGGAGGCCCAGGCCGCGATGGACCGCGTGCGGGCGAACAACGAGGCCGCCGACGCCGAGGACGCGCGCGACGACGACTGGGACAGCCGTCCCGTCGACGACGCCTCCTGACCGCGGCACCGGACGACACCGGGCCCCCGTCCCTCGGGACGGGGGCCCGGTCGTCTCAGGGGGCGGGTTCAGCCCTCGAAGCCGTGCTCCGGGGCCGGGAACGCGCCGTCGAGCACGTCCGCGCGATAGGCCCGGACCGCCTCACCCACGACCTCGTGCAGGCGGGCGTACTGACGGACGAACCGGGGCACCCGTCCCTCGCGTAGACCGAGCATGTCCTGCCACACGAGCACCTGGCCCGTGGTGCCCGGGCCCGCGCCGATGCCCACGGTGGGCACCCGCAGTGCGGCGTCGACGGCGGCGGCGACGTCCGAGGGGACCATCTCCATCAGGACGGCGAACGCCCCCGCGGCCTCGAGGGCCTGGGCCGACACGGTCATCCGCTCGGCCGCCCCCGCGCCGCGGCCCTGCACCCGGTAGCCGCCGAGCACGTGCTCGGACTGCGGGGTGAAGCCGATGTGGGCCATGACCGCGACGCCGGCGGCCGTCATCGCGGCCACGTGCTCGGCGAAGCGCTCGTCGCCCTCCACCTTGACGGCGTGCGCGCCGGACTCCTTCACGAGGCGGACGGCCGACTCGACGGCCTGCCGCGGGGAGGCCTCGTACGAGCCGAAGGGCAGGTCCGCGACCACGAGGGCACGCTCGGCACCGCGCACCACGGCCTGGGTGAACAGGATCATCTGGTCCAGGGTGACCGGCAGGGTGGTCGGGTGGCCCAGCATGGTGTTGCCCACCGAGTCGCCCACGAGCAGCACCTCGACGCCGGCCTCGTCGAACAGGGCCGCCGTCATCGCGTCGTAGGTGGTGAGCATCGCGAAGCGCCGGCCCTCGTCCTTGGCCCGCTGCAGGTGGACCGTCCGGTACCGGGACGGGGCGGGCGGACCGTAGGGGGCGGTGTCGTCAGGCTGCCGGGGGGACTGGGGAGCAGACATGGGCCGGAGTCTACGCGGCGCGTCTAGAGTGGCGGCATGGATCGACAGCAGGACTACGTGCTCCGCACCATCGAGGACCGGGACGTCAGGTTCGTCCGGCTCTGGTTCACGGACGTGATCGGCACCCTGAAGTCGGTGGCCCTGTCTCCGGCCGAGGTGGAGAACGCCTTCACGGAGGGCCTGGGCTTCGACGGCTCCTCGATCGACGGATACACCCGCATCTCCGAGTCGGACATGCTGCTGCAGCCCGACCCCTCGACCTTCCAGATCCTGCCGTGGCGCGGCGACCAGGGACAGAGCTCCCGGATGTTCTGCGACGTGCTCACCCCGGACGGCCGCCCCGCCCCCGCCGACCCGCGGCACGTGCTGCGCCGCGTGCTGGACCGGGCCGCCGACCGGGGCTTCACGTGCTTCACCCACCCGGAGATCGAGTTCTACCTCCTGCAGTCGGACCAGCCCGGCCCGGACGGGGAGCCGGTGCCCGTGGACCGCGCGGGCTACTTCGACAACGTGCCCGGCTCCGACGCGGCCGACTTCCGCCGCGACGCCGTCAGCCTCCTCGAGGGGATGGGCATCTCCGTCGAGTTCAGCCACCACGAGAACGGCCCCGGCCAGAACGAGATCGACCTGCGCGCGGCGGACGCGCTCACGACGGCGGACAACGTGATGACGTTCCGGACCGTCGTCAAGGAGGTCGCCGCCGCCCAGGGCACCTACGCCACGTTCATGCCCAAGCCGTTCTCCCACCACCCGGGCTCCGGCATGCACACCCACTTCTCCCTCTTCGAGGGTGACGCGAACGCGTTCTACGACCCCGCGGACGAGTTCCGGCTCTCCGTCACGGGCCGCCGGTTCATCGCGGGCCTGCTGCGCCACTCCGTGGAGATCACCGCGGTGACCCACCAGTTCGTGAACTCCTACAAGCGCCTCTGGGGCGGGGGAGAGGCCCCGTCGTACACCTCGTGGGGGCACAACAACCGCTCCGCCCTCGTGCGCGTGCCCCTGTACAAGCCGGACAAGGCCGGCTCGGCCCGCATCGAGTACCGCGGCATCGACGCCTCGGCCAACCCGTACCTCGCCTACGCCCTGCTGATCGCGGCCGGGCTCAAGGGCATCGAGGAGGGCTACGAGCTGCCCGAGTCCGCCGCCGAGGACATCAGCGCGCTGACCACCCACGAGCGGCGCGTGCTCGGCCACGTCCCCCTGCCCGGCACCCTGCACGACGCCCTGCGCGCCGCCGAGGAGTCCGAGTTCGTGGCATCCGTTCTGGGCGAGCACGTCTTCGACGCCCTGCTGCGCAACAAGCGCCAGGAGTGGGACGACTACCGGGTGGAGGTCACGCCGTACGAGCTGCGGCGCTACCTCTCCGGCCTCTGAGGCGCCGGCCGTGTCCGCCCTGCCCGACGCGG
>NZ_RBLN01000439.1:0-1154 GCF_003989405.1 Micrococcus sp. HSID17227
CCAAGACACTCTATCCCCACACGCCGCTCTTCCGATCTCCCCGACCCCGACGGACACCGTCGCCCTGCCGGCAGCCGGGACCGCGTCGACGGACCGGCGCGGAACCGTCGCGGAGCTGCGGGGTCAGGGCTGGACGGTGCCCTCCCTCGTGGGGGCCGGCCTGGAGCCGCTCACCGTGGACACCGCCCAGACGGCCGAGGACGTGGAGGTCGTCGTCGGCTGGGGTCGGGACGAGCCGACCGTGACCGTCCGCGAGTGCCGACCCCGGATCGTGGGAGCCGCCCCGGAGGGCTGTGCCTCGACCGCGCCCCTGAGCACGGGGGCGCAGGAGCGTCGACTGGCCGGCGGCGGCGTCTACCGGATCGTCCCGGCGGGGGGCGAGGACGGCTGGACGGCCGAGCTGACCACGCCGCAGGCCGCCTACCGCGTGGAGGCCACCCTGCCGGACGAGCGCGCGGACGCGGTCCTCACCCACCTGCTGGTCTCCGAGCGGGCACGGGTGCTCGAGCTGGGCGGCGGAGACGCCGTCGAGGAGCGCCTCGAGCGAGGCCTCGAACGCATCGCGGACGCCGTGCCGCGCCCCCGCGGCTGAGCCGCCCCGCCCCCGCGGCTCCGGGCTGTGGGGCGGTGCCGCTCTAGTAGAGTTCGGAGGGTGTTAGGTATCAACGGCAGCGAGTTCATCATCTTGGCGGTGCTCGCGATCGTCATCCTCGGGCCGGAGAAGCTCCCCGAGTACACGCGCGCCTTCACCGACTGGCTGCGCGTCATGCGCGACAAGGCCGAGGGTGCCAAGGCGCAGTTCAAGGAGGAGACCGGCACGGACTTCGACGAGGTGGACTGGCGCAAGTACGACCCCCGCCAGTACGACCCGCGCCGCATCATCCGCGACGCGCTCCGCGAGCCCGCCGACGGCTCGTCCACGCCCGCGTCCCGGGCGGCGCAGGCGACGGGCATCAGCGCCGAGGACGTGCACGGCGGCCTCACCCACCAGGACCTGGCGGACATGGATCCGCGCACGCTCTTCCGCCGCCCCGCCGGGGGCGGCAGCACCGCCGCCGCGGAGTCCGTCGCCGCCGCACAGACTCGGTCCACCGCGCCCGCCGCGGGGGCGGCCGCCGTGGGCGGTGCCGCCGCAGCCCTGATGGCCTCCGGCC
>NZ_RBLN01000440.1:0-940 GCF_003989405.1 Micrococcus sp. HSID17227
TATCCCGTCCTCCAGCCGGCTCGCGCCGTCCACCGCGGAGGCCGTGCCGTCGGCCAGCTGCGCGGCACCGTCGGCGGCGTCCACCATGCCCGACCGCAGCTCGCCGAGGCTGGCGAAGACGGCCTCGAAGTACGCCTCGATCGCGGACCGGTTCACGGCGGCCTCGACCTTGGCCTGGCTCGCGTTCGTGACGGAGCCGATCACGAAGCCGTTGGCGTCGTCTCGGCGCAGGGTGATCTGCGCCTGCCGCGGTGTCCCGCCGCCCTCGGGGCTGACGAGGTCACGACTGAGCTCGGCGGGGATCTCCAGGACGAGGTAGTACCGGCCCTCCCGCAGTCCCTCCTCGGCCTCCTCCCGCGTGGTCTCGCGCCAGTCGAAGGCGCGGTCGTCCTTGAGGCGTTCGGTCATGTCCGCGCCGGTGCGCAGCGTGGTGTCACCGCGCTGGACGGGCTCGTCCTCGTTGACGATCGCCACCGGCAGACGGTCCATGGCCCCGTAGGGGTCCCAGTTCGCGGACAGGTACAGGGCGCCGTAGATGGCGGGGACGAGGAAGATGAACAGCAGGGCGAGCAGGGGCAGGCCACGGCGGAAGCGTCGCAGCTCGTAGCGGAACAGCATCAGTTCTCCCGGACGGGGGACAGGGTGAGGACGACGGCGTCACGCGGCACGGGCGCGGAGGCCACGGCGCTCACCGCGAACGGGTGGCCGTGGTCCTTGAGGACGTCCAGGGCCGCGTGGAGCGCGGCCAGCTCATCGAGGGTCAGGGTGGCGTCCACGTCGTCGAAGGTGACGAGGCGGGCCGGGCGCAGGCAGGCGACGACGGCGGCCAGCAGCGCGCGATCGGGCGCGGACAGCTCCCCGACGACGGCCTCCGGCGCCACGGTCAGCCTCACCGCGTCGGCGAGGAGGGCGAAGCGTGCGCGGCCGGCGCGAGATCGGA
>NZ_RBLN01000441.1:0-1046 GCF_003989405.1 Micrococcus sp. HSID17227
CGCAGCGCGGCCCGGGCCGGGTCCCCGCCGGCGTCCCCGGCCCCGGCGCCCGCGGCGAGCCGGTCCCGGCGGGCGACCGCGGCGGCCCACGCGGCGCCGAGGGCCTCATCCACGGGCTGGGTCAGCTCCTCAACGACCACCCACCCCCGGCCCTGGGAGCCGTCCGCGGCGGGCCGACGCAGCCACACGTGTCCGAAGCCGACCCCGGCCACGCCGCGGGCGTCGAAGTCCTCCAGGTACCCGCGGTAGGCGGCCTCATAGGCGGGCGGGTCGAGCTCGAGCGAGGAGTCCTGCAGCCACGTCTCCGCGTAGCCCGCGGGGTCCTGCCGGTCGCGCTGGAGCAACCAGGCCTGCATCCCCGGCGCCACCCACGAACGCGGGCGCGCGTTCCACGGTGCGGTGTCGGCGTCGGTGGTGTCCCCCGCCGGGATCTCCCAGTTGGCGAGCAGCTGCGCGGTGCCGCCCTCGGCGAGCACGTCCGGCAGGGCCGCGATCAGCTCCGCGACGATCCGGTCGCCCTCACGGCCGCCGTCGCGGTAGGTCAGCACGGGCGCGTCCGGGTCCGTGCGCGGGGTGATCACGAACGGCGGGTTCGAGACCACGAGGTCGAACCGCTCCCCCGCCACCGGCGCCAGCAGATCGCCGGCCGCCAGCCGGACCCGGTCCTCGAGCCGCTCCCGGTCGAGGCCGAGCACGTCCGCGTTGAGCAGCAGGTTGAACCGGGTGAAGGCGAGGGCGCGCTCGGAGAGGTCCGTGGCGGTCACGTGGTCGGCGTGGGCGAGCAGGTGCAGGGTCTGGATCCCGCAGCCCACCCCCACGTCCAGGGCGCGGGCCACGGGACGGCGCTGCGTGGCGCCGGCGAGCGTGAGGGAGGCCCGACCGATGCCGAGCACGTGCTCGGGAGGCAGCGGGCCGCGCCGCTGCAGGGCCGTCAGGTCCGAGGCGATCCACATCCGGCCCGGCTCGTCCGCGTCGTACGGCGAGAGGTCCACCGCGCCGCGCACGCGCCCGTCCGGCCCCTCGACGACGAGCCCGGCCGCCACGGC
>NZ_RBLN01000442.1:0-868 GCF_003989405.1 Micrococcus sp. HSID17227
TGGTGGTGGGGTGTCGGCGCGGCCGAGGACGCGTTCGTCAAGCGCGTGCTGGCCCTGCCGGGGGACCGCCTCGAATGCTGTGCCCCGGACGGTCGGCTGCTGCGCAACGGCGAGCCGCTGGATGAGCCGTATCTCGGCAGGCCCGTGACCGCGGACGAGCCGGCCGCGGCGGGGACCTGGTCCTTCGAGGTGCCCGACGGGCGCATGGTCGTCCTGGGCGACCACCGCGCCGCCTCCCGGGATTCCCGCGCACTGCTGGGCGCCCCCGGCGGCGGGCTGATCCCGCTCGAGCGGGTCGAGGGCCGGGTCGCGGAGGTCGTGTGGCCGCTGGCCCGCCGCGGGACCGTGGACGTCCCCTCCGGGGACACGCCGTGACGGGGCGCCGCACCGCGCTGATCGCGGCCGCCGTGACCGTACTCGCCTGCGTGCTGGCGTGGGCCTTCCTGGCGCGCATGTACGCCATCCCGTCCTCGTCCATGGAGCCCGGGCTGCGGGCCGGCGACCGCGTGGTCGCCACGCTGCTCACCCCGGATCCGTTCCCGGTGCGCCGCGGTGACGTGGTGGTGTTCGAAGACACGAAGGGCTGGCTGCCCGGGGGCGGCCACGTGATCAAGCGGGCCGTCGGGCTGCCGGGGGACATCGTCTCCTGGACGCCCGGCGAGGAGACGCTGCGCGTGAACGGGGTGCCCGTGGAGGAGCCGTACCTCGCGCCGGGGGAGACGCCCGCGCAGGAGGCGTTCGAGGTGACCGTCCCCGAGGGGCGGCTGTGGGTGCTCGGCGACCATCGCTCGGCGTCGGCGGACTCCCGCGCGCACCGCGCCGGGCCCGGGGGCGGGTTCGTGGCCCTCGACGACGTGGTGGGCCAGAA
>NZ_RBLN01000443.1:0-806 GCF_003989405.1 Micrococcus sp. HSID17227
TCTGGCCGGCGACCTTCAGCAGCGCCGCGACGCCCGCGGAGATGAACGCGAAGGACAGGGCCTCGACGAGGGGCAGCGTCTCGTCGGCCGCGTCGTCCGGGGCGCTGTGGCCGGTGACGAGCCGCCAGCCGCCCGCGACCACGCGGGAGCCGACGATGCCGCCGACCAGCGTGATGCCGGCGGACAGGGCTTTCTGGACGAGCGTGTTCATGGTGCGCCTTCCGTGGTCGGGGATATCACGTGCGGTTGCGGTCGCGGCCGACGACGTCGGACGGGCCGGTCTCCAGCCTAGCCCGCGGTGGGCACCGGGTCGCCGCTGACGTGCCGGCCGGGGTCGCCGTCGGCGTCCAGATGGGCCTGCAGCATGCCGGTGAGCTCGTGGTCCACGGGGATCTCGACGCCGTCGACGGCGCGCACCGGCAGGACGCCGCGCACCGAGGAGACGAGCCAGACGCCCTCGGCACCCTGGAGGTCCGCCGGGACGAGCGGGCCGTAGCCGAGCTCCCAGCCGTCCGCGTGGGCGGCCGCGAAGATCACGGCCTGCGACGTGCCGGCGAGGATGCCCTTCTGGCGCAGCGGGGTGAGGAGGCGGCGGACGCCGTCCTCCCCGGTGCGCACGATCAGCACCGTGGAGGTGGGACCCTCGAGCAGGTAGCCGTCCGCGCTGGTGAAGACGACGTCGTCGGCGCCGTGGGCGCGGGCGTAGCGCAGGGCGGCCATGTTCACGGCGTAGGAGAGGGTCTTCGCGCCGGTGAGCAGCCACGGGGAGCGCTCGGGGGCCTGCGAGTCGATGCCGCGGTCCAGCA
>NZ_RBLN01000444.1:0-841 GCF_003989405.1 Micrococcus sp. HSID17227
TCGCTCGGGGGACGGGATCGTGGGCCAGAAGGCGGCACGCCCGGTCAGCCGCAGCAGCGCCGGCAACAGGGTCAGGGCGGCGAGCCACGCGAAGGCCACACCCGTGGCGGCCACGGGGCCGAGGGAGCGCGTCGAGTTGAGGTCCGAGGCCATCAGGATCAGCAGGGCGAGGGCCACGGTCGAGGCGGACGCGGTGATCGCGCCGAAGGACCCGCGCACGGCGGCCCGCAGCGCCTCCCCGACGTCCGCCCGGACCAGCAGCTCCTCGCGGTGCCGGGCCACGAGCAGGAGGCAGTAGTCCGTGGCCGCGCCGATCACGAGGATCGAGAGGATGCCCTGGGCCTGGCCGTTGAGCTGGATCCAGCCCGCCAGGGCCATCCCGTAGACGGCCACGATCGCGCCGCAGAGCGCGGCCACGGCCGTCAGCAGCACGAGGACCGGCAGCAGGACGGAGCGGTACACCGCCACGAGGATCACGAACACCACGACGAGCGCCACGAGCAGCAGCAGCCCGTCGATCCCCGCGAACGCGCCGCCCAGCTCCGCGACCAGGCCCGCCGGACCGCCCACGTGCCACTCGGTGTCCGCGGCCACGGTGCCGGCGAGGGCGGGGTCGGCGGCCGCCGGGTCCGCCACGACCTCCCGCAGGTCGGCCACCACGTCGGCCACGGGTCGCTCAGCCCCGGCCGAGGAGTCGACGAAGGCCAGGAACTGCACCGCCGCACCGTCGTCGGAGGGGATCGGACCGGCGACGTCGACCACGCCCGGCACCTCGCCCAGCCGGCCCGCGAGGTCCGCGAGCGCGGGGAAGGCGGCCGCGGGGTGCCGGGCGTGGTCGACG
>NZ_RBLN01000445.1:0-1140 GCF_003989405.1 Micrococcus sp. HSID17227
CACGCCCTGCCCCGAGTGCGCAGGTCACGGCCGGGTCCGCTCGCGGCGCACGCTGACCGGGAAGATCCCGGCCGGTGTCGACAACGGCACCCGGATCCAGCTCGCCGGCGAGGGCGAGGTCGGCCCAGGCGGCGGTCCGGCCGGCGACCTGTACGTCGAGATCCACGAGCTGCCGCACGCGCGGTTCCAGCGCCGCGGCGACGATCTGCACTGCACGGTCACCATCCCCATGACGGCGGCGGCCCTCGGCACGAAGGTGCCGCTGGAGACGCTCGACGGGCTGGAGGAGGTCGACATCCGGACGGGCACCCAGTCCGGCCAGTCCGTCCCGCTGCACGGGCGCGGCATCACGCACCTGCGTGTCGGCGGGCGCGGTGACCTGATCGTGCACGTCGACGTGATGACCCGGACCAAGGTGGACACGGAGCCGGAGCGCCGCCTGCGAGAGCTGGCGACAAGGCGAGGCGAGGCGCGGCCCACCGGCCAGTCCGAGCCCGGGCAGAAGGGCCTGTTCTCACGTCTGAAGGACGCGTTCAACGGCCGCTAGATCCGCGCAACGATGTCGTACGGGCCCGGTTTCCGGGCCCGTACCGCATTGCGGACAAAACGTGGCAGCGGGGTGCGCATCACGGGACAGGAAGGACATGACACGATGCGGTCATGTCATCCGCGTTGACCGATCTCTGCCGGTATCCGATCGTGCAGGCCCCGATGGCGGGAGGCGTCTCCCGGCCGGAGCTGGCCGCCGCGGTCTCCGAGGCCGGAGGGCTGGGGTTCCTCGCCGCCGGCTACAAGACGGCGGACGGGATGTACAACGAGATCAAGCAGCTCCGGAGGACGACCGGCCGGCCCTTCGGCGTCAACCTCTTCATGCCGCAGCCCCTCGTCGCCGACCCGGGCGCCGTCGAGATCTACCGCCACCAGCTCGCGGGCGAGGCGGCCTGGTACGAGACCCCCCTCGGTGACACGGACGCCGGCGGGGACGACGGCTACGACGCCAAGGTCGCGATCCTGCTGCACGACCCCGTACCCGTGGTCTCCTTCACCTTCGGCTGCCCCACCCGCGAGGTCCTCGACGCGTTCGCCGCCGTCGGCACGCTCACCGTCGTCACGGTCACCTCGCCCCAGGAGGCGCGGAAC
>NZ_RBLN01000446.1:0-905 GCF_003989405.1 Micrococcus sp. HSID17227
GCTCTCCCGCCCTCCCCGCGGGCGTGGTCCCCGCCGATCGTGCCCTGCGCTCCGTCCTGACCTCCGCCGCGGCCGCCCTCGGTGTCCCGGGCTGTGAGAACGCGCTTGCGGTCCCGGCGGGCCGCCGCGTGGTCGTCGCCCTGGTGGACGGCCTCGGACGGTCACTGCTGAAGCGCTTCGGCGGCCACGCCCCCACGCTGCGCGCCGCGATGGCCGACGGCGGCCGCGTCCTCGAGGTGGCCGTGCCCACCACGACGGCCGCCTCCCTCACGAGCCTGGGCACCGGGCTGGACGTCGGGGAGCACGGCGTGGCCGGCTACGACGTGCTCGACCCGGACCGGGACGTGGTGATCAATCAGCTGGGCGGCTGGGACGAGGCCACCGACCCGGTGGGGTGGCAGCCGAAGCCCACCGTGTTCGAGCGCGCCGCCGCGGCCGGCGTCGACGCCGTCACGGTCTCGCTGCCCGCCTTCGAGCGTTCGGCCCTGACACGGGCGGGGCTGCGTGGCGGCCGGTTCGTGGCCGGTCGCACCCTGATCGCCCGCGCCCAGGCCGCCGAACGCGTGCTGAAGGACGCGCGCGTGCCCACGCTCGTCTACTTCTACGTCAACGAGCTGGACAAGGCCGGCCACCGGGACGGCGTGGGCTCGGAACGGTGGCTGCACGCCCTCGAGGAGATCGACGCGGCGGTGCGGCGCCTGGTGGACCGCGTGCCCGCCGGGACGGTGGTGCTCGCCACCGGCGACCACGGCATGGTCGACGTGCCGCCGTCGCGCCGCGTGGACTACGCCGCCCTGGACGAGGCCGGGGAGCTCGCCGACCCCGCGCTGCTCGAGGGGATCGCGCACACCGCGGGGGAGCCCCGCCTCGTGCAGCTGCACTTCCGGTCCGACGCGGGTCCGGAC
>NZ_RBLN01000447.1:0-1035 GCF_003989405.1 Micrococcus sp. HSID17227
ACGCGGCGGATCGCGACGGCGTCCCGCCCACGGTGGCGGTGCTGGCCGGCGGCCTCGACCGGTTCTACCCGGCCGGCCACGAGGACCTGCTTCGCGCGGTGATGGCCGCCGGGCTGCTCGTGTCCGAGATGCCGCCCGGTGCGAGTCCCACGCGGTACCGGTTCCTGCAGCGCAACCGGGTCATCGCCGCGCTCGCGGGGGCCGTGCTGGTGGTCGAGGCGCGCTGGCGGTCGGGAGCGCAGAACACGGCGGGCCACGCGTTCGGCCTCGGCCGCGAGGTGGGCGTGGTCCCCGGCCCCGTGACCTCGCCCAGCTCCGCCGGTTGCCACCGTCTGCTGCAGGAGAGCCCCGCCCGTCTCGTGACCACCGAGCAGGAGGCCCTCGCCCTGCTCGGCCAGGGGCCCGCCCGGAGCGGCGGCGCGGGCGGGAGGATCTCCACCCGGGCAGCTCCCGAGTCCGCCGCGCGGCCCACCGACGGGCTCACGATGGAGGAGGCCCTCGTCCACGAGGCGCTGCCCCTGCGCCAGGCGGTGCCCGTCGACCGGATCACCGTCAGCGCCGGGCTCGCGCTGCCCACCGTCCTGGCGTGCCTGTCCCGGCTGCAGCGGGCGGGCCTGGCCGAACGGGTCGAGGACCGGTGGCGGCGGGGATGACCTCCGGCCGCGTGCTCCCGGGCGGCGCCGCCCTGGGGCGGATGGCAGAGTGGGGGGATGACCCCGTCGTCCTCCGTCCGTCCCGTCCCGGTCCCGCGCGCCCCCTCGCCCCGGGACACGGCCTGGCTCGAGGCGTTCGAGGAGCACCTGCGCCACGAGCGGAACCGCAGCCCCCAGACCGTGCGCGCGTACCTCGCCGATCTGCGCGCCCTCATCGACCACGTCGCCGGCACAGCCGGCACCGCGGCGGCGCCCGCCGTGGATGACGACGCCCCCGCTCGCCACGTGCCCAGCGCACCGGACGTCCTCGCCGAGCTGGACATCGAGGACCTGCGTGGCTGGTTGGCGGCCATGAGCGGGGCCGGCCTCGCCCGCGCGACCC
>NZ_RBLN01000448.1:0-972 GCF_003989405.1 Micrococcus sp. HSID17227
AGGCCGGCCGCCCCCGCCGGGCCCTCGACGTGGACGATCGCGCGATCCCGCACGAGCTGGACCTGCTGCGCACCGCCGTGCACCTCGACAAGGGCTGCTACCGCGGTCAGGAGACCGTGGCGCGCGTGCACAACCTGGGCCGCCACGCGCCCCCGCCGGGCCACTGTGACCGCCCGCGAAACGCGTCCGGGGGAGCGAGTACCCTGGACCGCAGCCCCGCAACCCCGTGCCCAGAGAGAGGTGGACGGTCAGCCATGACCTACGTGATCGCGTTGCCGTGTGTGGACGTCAAGGACAAGGCGTGCATCGACGAATGCCCCGTGGACTGCATCTACGAGGGTGAGCGCATGCTCTACATCCACCCGGACGAATGCGTCGACTGCGGTGCGTGCGAGCCGGTGTGCCCCGTCGAGGCCATCTACTACGAGGACGACACCCCCGAGGAGTGGGCCGAGTACTACAAGGCCAACGTCGAGTTCTTCGACGACCTGGGCTCCCCGGGCGGCGCCGCCAAGCTGGGCATGATCGCCAAGGACCACCCGATCATCTCCGCTCTGCCCCTGCAGAACGCGGACGCCTGAGCCCCATGCTGACGCTGCCGGACTACCCGTGGGACACGCTCACCCCCTACCGTGAGCGTGCCGCCGCCCACCCGGACGGCGTCGCGGACCTGTCCATCGGCACGCCCGTGGATCCGACGCCGGCGCTAATCCGCCGGGCCCTGACCGAGGCCGCCGACGCGCACGGCTACCCGACGACGCACGGCACGGACGACCTGCGCCGCGCGGTCGTCGACTGGTACGCCCGGCGTCGCGGGGTGTCCGGGCTGGACCCGGCGGCCGTGGTGCCCACGGTCGGGTCCAAGGAGTTCATCGCGTGGCTGCCCACGCTGCTCGGGCTGGGCGCAGGCGACGTCGTCGTCCACCCCGAGGCCGCCTACCCCACCTATGCGGTGGGCGCGCTGCTGGCCGG
>NZ_RBLN01000043.1:0-12332 GCF_003989405.1 Micrococcus sp. HSID17227
CCGTCGTGGCGGTCGGCTCGGGCGCGGACTCGGTCGGGTCCGGCGCGGGGGCCGTGGCCGGCGCGCTCGTGGACGGACCGGACGGGCTCGGGGACGTGGGGGTCGGCGTCGCGGAGGTCGGCGACGGGTCGGGGGTGCTCGGCGTCGGACTGCCGGATCCCGTGCCCGACGGCGAGGACGAGCTGGCGGGCGACGTCGGGGAGGACGGCGTGGCCGAGCCGGTGGACGTGGGGACCGAGGAGGACGGGGCCGTGCTGCTCGGCACCGTGCTGCTCGGCACCGGGGTGGTCGCGCTGGGCGTCGGGGCCGCCGTGTCGGCGGGTGCGGACGGGGGCGGCACGGGTGCGTCGGTGGCCTCCTGCGTCCGCGAGGACGTCTCGGGCTCCGGCTGCTGCTCCTCGAGGGTCGGGGTGGAGCGGTCCGGCAGACGCAGGTCGGCGGGGGCGGAGGCGGCGTCCGCGGCGACGTGGCCCAGGTCGGACAGCCAGGGGGCTGCCGTGTCCCGGGGGATCCGCACCGTCAGCACACCCGCGGCGGCCGGCGCCATGGACGCCTGGTCCGCCTCGAGCATCAGGCTGCCGTCCGGGAGGAAGACCACCGCGTCCCAGACGCGACGGTTCTCCACCTGCTCCGGCGCGTCGACCGCCGAGTCCAGGCGCGAGCCGATCACGTCCGGGTCGTTGGCCATGCGCTGGCGCACCTCGGCGCGGAACGCGTCCCAGCCGTCGGGGGTGAAGAGATCGGCGGTCTCGAGCACGCGGTCCTCGCGGGCCGAGTACCAGATCACGTGCGAGGTGGACACGGAGTCCGTGCCGCGCCGTTCCGTGGCGAGCAGGCGGGCCGCGGCGATGTCCTCGGCCACGACGGCGAGCTGCGGCTGGATCTCCAGGCGCGGGTCCGCGCTGGGGTCGGTGTCCCGGCGGTACTGGTCGATCTGGGCGCGCACGGCCCCGGCCATGGCCTCCGTCCAGGCCGGCGCCCCGGGCACCTGCAGCCACGCCCCGTGGTGGTCCGGGTCCTCGCCCTCGAGCACGGCGATGCTCGCCTCCGGCACCCTCTCGAGGTCGTGCGAGGGGACCTCGAGCGTAAACGGGGCCATGTCCATGGACGGCAGGGCGGAGGCCGCCGTCGTGGCGGGCGCAGGCTCGGGCTGCGGCTCGGTGCGAGCACAGGCGCTCAGCGCCACCAGGGCGACGGCGGCCAGGCCGAGGGCCGCGCGGCCACGGCGGGGGGAGGGCAGGACGGGGTGCATGCGATTCACTTCCGGTGGTCGGAGGACTCCAGGATGGCCTCGACGCGGGCGGCCATCTCATCCGCGGTCGGCGGGCGCCAGTCCGGGTCGTTCCGGCGGCGGGCGTCACGGCGCAGGCGCAGGACCACCCAGATCGCGAGGAAGGCCAGGATCAGGACCAGGACGATGTTGGAGAAGACGTCCGCGTACTCGGAGACGACGTGGAACCGCTCCCCGAGCGCGTAGCCGCCGTAGACGAAGATCGCGTTCCAGATCAGGGAGCCCAGCGCCGTGAACAGGGTGAACTTCGCGAGGTTCATCCGCTCGATGCCCGCGGGGATGGAGATCAGGGAGCGGAACACGGGGACCATGCGGCCCAGGAACACGGTCCAGTAGCCGTATCGGATGAACCAGCGCTCGGTCTTGGCCACGTCCTCCATGTCCACCAGCGGCATGCGGTCCGCGAGGCGGTACATGCGGCGGCGGCCGAGCCACGCGCCGAGGCCGTAGAGGGCCAGCGCTCCGACGATCGAGCCGACCGTCGCCCAGACCAGCGCGGCATGCGG
This sequence comes from Micrococcus sp. HSID17227, assembly GCF_003989405.1. Classification (NCBI taxonomy): domain Bacteria; kingdom Bacillati; phylum Actinomycetota; class Actinomycetes; order Micrococcales; family Micrococcaceae; genus Micrococcus; species Micrococcus sp. HSID17227. The sequence goes on from NZ_RBLN01000043.1 coordinate 1,798, forward strand.
GCTGAAGGCGCCGCCGGCCGCGGTGAAGCCGGCCAGGGGCAGGATCACCTCGGACGGGATGGGCGGGAAGATGTTCTCCGCGAAGACGGCCAGGCCGACGCCGATCGGGCCGACCGCCTCCATGATGTCCACGACGATGTTGCCGAGCCAGCCGTAGTCGGTGGGCGCGGCGGCGGCCACGGTCAGGGGTGCGACGAGGGGGAGCATGCGCCCCATTGTCCATCATCGACCGCCTCCGCGACGTGGTGGAGGCGCCGACGTCGTCCGCTCTGCGCGCACACTCGCGCCTCCGGGCGGGCGGGAGCGGGCTGCCGTTGGTAGTGTCAGAGGCGCTGACCGCTCACCGACCGTTCGCGCCACACCCCACTCCACGTGCGTGCCGCGGGCCCTACTGGAAGGAAGACTCCATGAGCATCGTCCAGATTCCGCTGCGCCTGGCCTCCGGCGCGTTCATCCTGAACTCCGGCCTGAACAAGCGCGGCATCTCCGCGGAGCAGGCCCAGGGCCTGCGCGACATGGGCGCCCGCGGCCTGCCCGCGCTGGCCAACCTGTCGCCGGAGCAGTTCAAGAAGTTCCTCGTGACCACCGAGGTCGGCGTGGGCGCAGCCCTGCTGGCCCCGTTCGTCCCGGGCTGGCTCGCCGGCTCCGCCCTGACCGCGTTCTCCGGCGGCCTGTTCTCGATGTACCTGAACACCCCGGAGATGACCGAGGCGGACGGCGTGCGTCCGTCCCAGGAGGGCACCGCCGTCGCCAAGGACATCTTCCTGGTCGGCTCCGGCCTGGCCATCGCCGCCGACTCCGTGGCCAACCGCCCCGGCAAGCGTCGCAAGGCCGCCAAGAAGCGCGCCGCCCGCATCGAGGGCGCCCGCGACGCCAAGGTGCAGGCCATCCGTGATGCCCAGGACGAGAAGGTCGCTGCGATCCACGCCGCCCGTGAGGAGCAGGTCGCCGCGCTGCGCGAGGCCCGTGACGAGCTGAAGAAGCTGCGCAAGAAGGCCTGACGCCCCCGCCGCACGCCTGAGGGGCCCCGCCCGGACCATGGTCCAGGCGGGGCCCCTCACGCATGCGCCCGCCCACCGGGGCACGGCGGGTGGGCAGGCTCAGAGGTCGATCTCGGTGGGGTGCAGCACGCGGCGCAGGAAGTCCTGGGTGCGCGGCTGCTGGGGGTCGGAGATCACCGCGGCGGCCGGGCCGGCCTCCACCACGACGCCGCCGTCCATGAACACGACCCGGTCGGCCACCTCACGGGCGAAGCCCATCTCGTGGGTGACCACGAGCATGGTCATGCCGTCGCGGGCCAGCTGACGCATGATCGCCAGGACGTCGCCGACGGTCTCGGGGTCGAGGGCCGAGGTGGGCTCGTCGAAGAGCATCAGCTGCGGGTCCATGGCCAGCGCACGGGCGATCGCCACGCGCTGCTGCTGGCCGCCGGAGAGCTGGTCCGGGTAGCGGTCCTCGAGCTCGGCCAGGCCCACGCGGGCCAGCTGCCGACGGGCGATGTCCGCCGCCTCGGCCTTGCCCCGCTTGAGCACCTTGAGCTGGGCCACGGTGCAGTTCTCCAGCACGGACAGGTGCGGGAACAGGTTGAACTGCTGGAACACCATGCCCACGTGGCGGCGCAGCACGTCCAGGTCCACGTCCTCGTCCGTGACCGTGAACTCACCGACCGTGACGACGCCCGAGTCGGGCTTCTCCAGCAGGTTCACGCAGCGCAGGAGGGTGGACTTGCCCGAGCCGGACGGGCCGATCAGGCACACGACCTCGCCAGGGGCGACCTCGAGGTCGATGCCGCGCAGCACGTGGTTGGCGCCGAAGGACTTGTTGAGGCCGGCCACATGCACGCCGGCGGCGTCCGCGGCGGCCACCGCGCCGAAGGATCCGGTGATGGGGTTCTGCTGGGCCATCTCAGTGCCCCTTCTTGGTCGAACGGGCCTCGAACCGGCGGGCCAGCAGGGACAGCGGCACGGTGATCACGAGGTAGAACAGGCCGGCCACGAGGATCGGCGTCATGCCGGCGTCGAGGGCGGAGATGCCGTCGCGGCCGAACTTGGTGAGCTCGTACTCGTGCGCGGCCAGGCCGAGCACGTAGACCAGCGAGGAATCCTTGGTCAGGAGGATGACCTCATTGGTGAGCGGCGGCAGCACGATGCGGAACGCCTGGGGGATCACGATGGTGACCATGGCCCGCCACGTCGGCATGCCGAGGGACCGGGCCGCCTCCATCTGGCCGCGGGGCACGGCCTGCAGGCCGGCACGCAGGGTCTCGGCGATGTAGGCGGCCGAGACCATGCCCAGGGCCACCATCACGACGACGGGGATCGGCCAGGACACCCCGAACGCAAAGGGCACCCCGTAGCCGAAGGCGAGGAACACCAGCAGCGCGGGGACGCCGCGGAAGAACTCGACGTAGGCGGTGGCCAGCCACCGGTACGGGCCGAACGAGCTCAGGCGCATGAGCGCGAGCACGATGCCGCCCAGGAGGCCGACGACGAACGAGGTGACCGTGTAGAACAGCGTGTTGCCCAGGCCCACGAGGATCACGTTGGGGAACATCGGGGCCACGGCGGGGAAGTTCAGGACGTTCTCGGCGAGCGTGCCCCAGTCGATGAGGACGGCCAGGACGACGAGGGCGAGGACGAAGACGGCCGCCTGGATGATCAGGGACAGCCGGCGACGGCGGCGCGCACGGCCGGGCTTCATGGCCGGTGCGGGCGAGACGGGGGTCTGCGTGCTCATCGGTAGTCCTCCTGTGCCTGACCGAACCAGCGCTCCTGGAGCTCGGCCACGGTGCCGTCGTTGCGCAGCTCCTGCAGCGCGCGGTTCACGGCGGAGCCGAGCTGCGCCTTCTGCGGGCCGACCGCCATGCCGAGCTGCTCGCCCGTGGGCAGCGACTCGACCACCTCGAAGCGATCGTCGTCCTTGAGCGAGTAGAGCAGCACGGACTGGTTGCCCAGGGCGGCGTCCACGGTGCCGGCCTGGAGGGCCTGGATCTGCATGCCGCCGTCCTCGAACTGCACGGGGCTCAGGCCGTTCTGCTGGGCGTACTCGTCGCCGGTGGTCGCGGCCTGCACGCCGATCCGGCGGCCCTTCGCGGACTCGACGTCGGTGATGCCGGAGCCCTTCTTCGCGACCAGGACGAGGTCGTCGTCGAGGTAGGGGAGGGTGAAGGCCATGACGCGCTGGCGGGCCTCGGTGATGGAGATCGACGAGGCGTTCACGTCGCAGCCGGTGAGCGAGGCACCCGACTCGATCGCCTCGAAGGAGGAGTCGATCACGTTCACCCCGAGACCCAGCTTCTCCGCCACCGCCTCGACCAGCTGGATGTCGTAGCCGGTCAGCTCACCCTTCTCCTCGAACTCGAAGGGCGGGTAGGGGATGTCGGAGCAGACCGTCAGGACGCCGGGCTGGACGAGGCCGTACGAGGTGCTCAGGTCGTCATCGGACACGATGCCGGCGGATCCGGCGTCGCCGCCGAGGACGGCGCAGCCGGTGAGCAGCGCCGCCGACGCGGTGAGCCCCACGGCGCCGAGGAGGCGGGAGTGGATGCGGGTCATGGAGTGCCTTCTGTGCCGCCGTCGGGAGGACGGGCGTGCGGGTCGGAGGGAGCCGGCAGAGTGACGTGTTCCGCCGTGATTGGTGGTCATCGTAGTGCGTCGGGCCCGTCGCGGGCGCCGGGAGACGACTCGTCGCCGCGGAGCGAGCCGATCGACCGGTGGCCCTGCCGCGGCCCGCCCCAGCAGACGAAGGCTGGCCTCGCGCTGTGGGGATTGCCAGGCTGGTCACATCGTCGTCACCCGGTCTGAGAGGTCTCTCATCCTCCGCACCGCCGCCCCCGCCCGCCCCGTCGCCACCCTGTCCCTGCTCGCGGTGGGCGCCCTCGCGCTCGTCGGCTGTGCCGGGGGCGGCGGCGAGGCCTCGTCCTCCGCGTCGGCCGACGCGTCCGAGTCCGCCACGACGGGGGCCGGCTCGGACCTCACGGACGAGCAGGAGGAGCGTGTGGAGGCGCTCGAGGACGTCCTGCTCACGCCCCAGACCGCGCCCGACGGCGTGTTCACGGACATGGAGACCCAGGCCGGCGGCGGGGGTGAGCCGATCAGCACGAGTCTGAGCCTGACGGGCGTCACCCCCACGGGCGCCTGCGCGGACCTCATCGAGCAGATCAACACGCAGCAGGCGCCCGGGCTCGGCGGTGCGCTGGCCCAGTACGAGGTGGACCCGGCCGCGGTCACCGGCCTGGCCGGTTCCCAGGCCGGGGCGTTCGGCATGGTCGCGGTCACCGAGGACGGCACCGATCTGCTGGAGCCCTTCGGCGAGCTGGCCGACACGTGCGGCACGTTCGGCGACCCGGACGGCGTCGAGGCGGCCTTCACGACGGTGCCCGGCGTGCCGGACGCGGTCCACATCTCCCTGGGGAACTCGGGCATGGACACGGCCTTGTTCACCATGACCGTCGGTGGCGTCACGGACGGGGACGAGCTCGTGTACCTCGGCATGGTGGGCCTCGACGAGGAGATCGCGGCCGAGACGCTGCGTGCCCAGGTCGAGGCGTTCGAGAAGCGGGAGCGCTGACCTCTCAGTCGTCGGGCCGCGGCGTCGGCTCGAGGCGGGCGCCGTCGTCGGACACCGGGTCCGCGTGGAACGGGCTGCCCGAGCTGACGTCCTCCGGGCCTCGCCCTCCCGACTCGACCGCGAGGAGGCGCCCCTCCTCGGAGAGCAGGGGTGTGGCCTCGATCGTGAGGCTCTCGCCGGCGCGCACGGCCTCGGCCACGAGCCGGGCCAGGCGGCGGATGCGGGCCTCGTACCGTTCGAAGTCCTCGAGCACCGCGGTGTGCCGCGTCGCCAGCTGGATCTCGACGGAGGCGTCGATGCCGACGGCCAGCTGGCGGGCACGCAGCACCTCCGCGTCGAAGGCGGCCCCGGCCAACAGCACGATGCACGCCACCCACGCGAGGGCGAGCACGCCGATCGCGGAGTTGATCCGCCCGACCACGGCGAACTGGCCGAACCGGTCCGTGATCCAGCCCAGGGCCACGGTGGCGCCGAAGAGCAGGACCACCACGGCCACGGCGCCGAGCGAGAGCGGGCGGTAGCGGGGCTGCCGGACGTTGGGCCCCAGGCGGTAGGCGAGGGTCACGATGAGGGCGATCACCACGAGGATGACCGGCCACTTCACCACGTTCCACGTCTGGACCGTCTCCTCCGGCAGGCCGACGGCCTGGCCGAGGCGCTGGGAGAGGTCCCCGCCGACGACCACCAGGATCGTGATCAGCACGGCGCCGAGCATGAGGGCGAGCGTCTCGACGAAGACCACGAGGCGGAAGTGGAGGAAGGGCCGGCCCTCGCGGGTGTCGTGGATGCGGTGCATGGCCCGGTGGAACGCGCCGACGGCGCCCGAGGCGGACACCACGGTGCCGACGGCCCCCAGGACGACAGCGCCGGTGCCGGGCCCGGCCGAGCCGAGGGTCAGGATCCACTCGCGGACGACGTCGGGCGTCAGCGACGGCCAGATCTCGGCGGCCAGGTGCGCCGCGGCGTCCACGGTCTCCTCCTCGACGCCCAGCAGCGAGACCACGGAGAGCAGGGCGACGACGGTGGGCAGCAGGGACAGCGCCCCGAAGAAGGTCATGGCGGCGGCCACATCCCAGACCTGCAGCTCGAAGAGCCGGTGCAGGGTGCGGCGCAGGACGTACAGCAGGGACACCCGCGGTCGGGTGTACGTGCGGAGGCGCCGGGGCGCCGCTGTGGAGCCGGCCATGGCACCAACGTACCGGCGCGCGGGGGAATAGCCCTGGCACGAGGGGAGTTGAGCTACATAGACTCAACTTTGTCTCGGCGGTGGGAATGGCCCGCCGTCGACGGTTGTCCGACACCCCCGGGACACGGGGGAGAGAAGGAGCGAGGCGCACATGGATGCCAAGTTCACCACCAAGAGCCAGGAGGCGCTCTCGGCCGCGGCCATGAACGCCTCCACCGCCGGCAACCCCCAGATCGAGCCGGCCCACCTGCTGAAGGCCCTGATGGACCAGCGGGAGTCCGTCGCCGTGGCCGTCCTCAAGGCCGCCGGGGCCGACCCCGACGCCGTCTCCACGGCGGCCTCCTCGGCCATCCGGCGCCTGCCCTCCACCCAGGGCAGCACGGTGGCCCAGGCGCAGCTCTCGCGCGCCGCCCTGCAGGTCGTGCAGAACGCGCGCACCCAGGCCGAGCAGCGCTCGGACCAGTTCGTCTCCACCGAGCACCTGCTGCTCGGCGTGGCCGCGGATCCGGGCGAGGCCGGTGAGGCACTGCGCTCGAACGGGGCGAGCCTCGAGGCGCTCGCCGCCGCCCTCACCCAGGTGCGCGGCGACTCCCGCGTCACCACCCAGGACCCGGAGACCACCTTCCAGTCCCTGGAGAAGTACGGCACGGACCTCACCGAGCTCGCCCGCTCCGGCAAGCTCGACCCGGTGATCGGCCGCGACGCCGAGATCCGCCGCGTGGTGCAGGTGCTCTCGCGCCGCACCAAGAACAACCCCGTGCTCATCGGCGAGCCCGGCGTCGGCAAGACCGCCGTCGTCGAGGGCCTGGCCCAGCGGATGGTGGCCGGGGACGTCCCCGAGTCCCTGCGCGGCAAGACGCTGATCAGCCTGGACCTGGGCGCCATGGTCGCCGGCGCCAAGTACCGCGGCGAGTTCGAGGAGCGCCTGAAGGCCGTCCTCGAGGAGATCAAGGCCGCCGAGGGGCAGGTCGTCACGTTCATCGACGAGATCCACACCGTCGTGGGTGCGGGCGCGTCCGAGGGCGCCATGGACGCCGGCAACATGCTCAAGCCCATGCTGGCCCGCGGCGAGCTGCGCCTGATCGGCGCGACCACCTTGGACGAGTACCGCGAGAACATCGAGAAGGACCCCGCCCTGGAGCGCCGCTTCCAGCAGGTCTTCGTGGGCGAGCCCAGCGTGGACGACACGATCGCCATCCTGCGCGGGCTCAAGGAGCGCTACGAGGCCCACCACAAGGTGGCCATCGCCGACTCCGCGCTCGTGGCCGCGGCCACGCTGTCCCACCGGTACATCACCGGCCGCCAGCTGCCCGACAAGGCCATCGACCTCGTGGACGAGGCCGCCTCACGCCTGCGCATGGAGATCGACTCCGCCCCGGAGGAGATCGACGTCCTGCGCCGCCAGGTGGACCGCCTGACCATGGAGGAGCTCGCCCTCGAAGGCGAGACGGACCCGGCATCCGTCGAGCGGCTCGAGGCCCTGCGCGCCGAGAAGGCGGACCGCGAGGAGGAGCTCACCGCCCTCACCGCCCGCTGGGACGCGGAGAAGGCAACCCTCAACGAGGCCGGTGACCTGCGCGCCAAGGTGGACGAGCTGCGCTCGCTGGCCGAGAAGGCCCAGCGCGACGGCGACCTCGCCGAGGCCTCCCGCCTGCTGTACGGCGAGATCCCCGCGCTGGAGAAGCAGCTCGAGGAGGCGGACCGCGCCGCCCGCGAGGCCGACCGCTCGAGCACCGAGCCGATGGTCTCCGAGGAGGTCACGGCGGACGACATCGCCGAAGTGGTCTCCGCGTGGACCGGCATCCCCGCGGGCCGCATGCTCACCGCCGAGTCCGAGAAGCTGCTCACCATGGAGGAGCACCTCGGCGAGCGGCTGATCGGGCAGCGGGACGCCGTCGTCGCCGTCGCGGACGCGGTGCGCCGCTCGCGGGCCGGCATCGCGGACCCGAATCGGCCCACCGGCTCGTTCCTGTTCCTGGGCCCCACGGGCGTGGGCAAGACCGAGCTCGCCAAGGCGCTCGCGGAGTTCCTCTTCGACGACGAGCGCGCCATGGTGCGGATCGACATGTCCGAGTACGCGGAGAAGCACTCCGTCTCCCGCCTGGTCGGCGCCCCTCCGGGCTACGTCGGCTACGACGAGGGCGGCCAGCTCACGGAGGCCGTGCGGCGTCGCCCGTACTCGGTGGTGCTGCTGGACGAGGTGGAGAAGGCCCATCCCGAGGTCTTCGACATCCTGCTCCAGGTGCTCGACGACGGCCGCCTCACCGACGGCCAGGGCCGCACCGTGGACTTCCGCAACGTGATCCTGATCCTGACCTCGAACCTGGGCTCGCAGTTCCTCGTGGACCCGACCCTGGACGAGGCCGCCAAGCGCGAGTCCGTGATGTCCGTGGTGCGCGGGGCGTTCAAGCCCGAGTTCCTCAACCGCCTGGACGAGATCGTGCTGTTCGACGCGCTCACCGTGGCCGAGTTGACGCGGATCGTGGACCTGCAGGTCGAGTCCCTGCAGGCGCGCCTGACGGACCGCCGCCTCACCCTTGAGGTGTCCGACGCCGCCAAGGCGTGGCTCGCTGAGACTGGGTTCGATCCGGCCTACGGCGCCCGGCCCCTGCGCCGCCTGGTGCAGCGCGAGATCGGTGACCGTCTGGCCCGCGGCATCCTCGCCGGGGAGATCGCGGACGGGGACACCGTGGTCGTGGACCGCGTCGAGGGCGAGAACGGCCTCACCGTGACCCGGAAGGGCTGACGCCGGGTCCGACGGACCGTGTTCCTCCTCCCTCTGGCACGTCGGGGGCGGTTTCGGGTGGTATCCAGGATGGATACCACCCGAAACCGCCCCCGACGGCATCTGTGAGTGGGGGGTCAGAAGGTCCCCACCGCGGCGCCGTGGACCCCGGCCCAGCTCACGAGGCCGAAGGCGACGCACGCCGTCAGCGCCGTGTAGAGGACGATGGCGACGGCCTGCCATGCCATCACGCGGTTCCGGCTCGCCCCGAAGGACACCATGGCCGGGGCCGCGACGTGCCCGGGGATGAAGAACCAGGGGCCGAGCAGGCTCAGCCCGGGCACGCCCCACGTCTCGAATCGGCGGTGCAGGTGGACGTGGTGATCGGCCACCGGGGTGCCGGGGTCGGTCGCCGGAACCGCGGTGTCGGCGGCCCTCCCACGACGCGCCGTGACGGCGGAGCGCACGCCGTGGGCCGCGTAGACCAGGAGCGCGACGGCGAGGAGGTTGCCCAGCACTGCGGCGGGGATGGCCACCCACGGGTGCACCCCGACGACGACGCCGATCAGCCCGGCGCCCTCGCCCTCCACGAACGGGATGAAGGAGACGAGGAAGACGCCGAGGCCCTGCAGGCCGTCGGGCAGCCCCATCACGAACTCGCGTGCGGTGTTCATCAGGTCCATCGTGACCACGTTCCTCTCCAGCGCTCTCGTTCGGGAAACCGTCGTGTTCCCCGGCGTCGTCGTCCGGGATCCGGTCGGGCTCCCGAGCTCTGACTCCAGCCTTCCGGCCGCCGCCCGTCCTCAGAAGTGCCGTGCGGTCACCTCCGCCCGGGCAATTCCGCACGGCGGGCAATGACAGTTGTCACGCCCGTAGGGTGAGGCCCATGAGGATCGAGGGGAACCACGACGACGGCCGCCCGGCCCCGCCGGCCGTCGCACCGGGGCGCCGTCCGACCGGTGCCCTGCCCACGGCCGGCCTCGCGGGCACAGGGTCGGCCGGACCCACCGTCCCCGGCCCGTACTCCGGCGACCTCACCGGCGCGTGGTGGTACACGTGGACCGGCTTCCTGCTCTGTGTCCTGGTGATCGCCGGCTTCTCCGCGTTCGGCCCGCTGTCCCACCTGCGGGAGCACCTGGAGGCCGGTCGCACCGAGCAGGTCGTCGCACTGGCGGTCCTGCTCCTGCTCCACGTCCTCGGAGTCGTCGGCCAGCTGCACGTCGCCCGCCACTTCCAGGCCCCGCCGCCCGAGGAGACGGAGGGGCCGGTGTTCGGCCGGCGGGACCTGGCCTGGCTGTTCGGCCCCACCGTCCCGCTCGCGCTCGCCGGTGCCGTCTTTCCGGCGCTGGGGCTCACGGGGACGGGCACGTGGTGGGCCCTGCCGCTCTGGCTGTCTTCCCTCGTCCTCGCCCTGCTGGTGCACCCGTGCCGGCGGCGTCCCGTCCTCTGGGGCGGCTTGGCGGCCTCACTCGTCCTCGGGGCGGCGGCGGTCCTCCAGGATCCTGCGGGGCCCGCCGACACGGCCGCCGGCTTCCTCGTCTGGTCCGTGATCACCGCCTGCATGATCGTCCCCACGGTCTGGTTCTGGAGGCTGATGCAGCGCCTCGACAACGCCCGGCGTCAGGCCGCGGACCTCGCCGTCACCCGCGAGCGGCTGCGCTTCGCCGCCGACCTGCACGACGTCCAGGGCCACCACCTGCAGGTCATCGCACTCAAGGCCGAGCTCGCCGAGCGCCTGCTGGCCAAGGGCCGGACCGAGGACGCCGGAGTCTCGCTGCACGAGGTGCGCGAGCAGGCCCGGGAGGCGCTCGCCGAGACCCGGGCCCTCGTCCGCGACCTCCGCGAGGTCTCCGCCGAGCGCGAGCTGGTCAACGCGAAGGAGGTGCTCACCGCCGCCGGCACCGCCACCGACGTCGGCACCGACCCGCACCTGGGCCCGCTCGGTACGGTCGCCGGCCGTCTGGTCGGCCTGGCCGTCCGCGAGGCCACCACGAACATCCTGCGCCACGCCTCGGCCGGCCGCGCCCGCATCGAGCTCACCGCGGCCGGCCCGGA
>NZ_RBLN01000449.1:0-1005 GCF_003989405.1 Micrococcus sp. HSID17227
CCCTCCGGCAGTCCGCCCTCGGCCTCGAGCTGGTCGGCCAGGCGTTCGGTCTGGCGGCCGAACCACACCTCGCGGGCCAGGACGGCCACGGTCACCAGCACCACGAGGATGACGCCCACGCCGATCGCCTTGGCCAGCGGCTGCGGGGCGCGCACCAGCGCGACGGACGCGTTGAGGGCGAACCCGGCGAACAGCAGCACGAGCAGGCAGACGAAGCCGACCCACACCTTGCTCATCACGGTCGAGCGGCGGGCACGGGCGGCGGGCTCGGTCGGGCCCACGGCGCCGTCGTCGGGAGTGCGGGAGGGCTCAGCCAAGGTCCAGGTATCCGTCCAGTCCGTAGGTCAGACCCGGGCGGGAGGCCACGGTCCGCAGGCCGAGGACGACGCCGGGCATGTAGGCGCCGCGGTCGAACGCGTCGTGCCGGACCACGAGCTGCTCGCCCGGCCCGCCCAGCAGCACCTCCTGGTGCGCATCCAGGCCACGCAGGCGCACCGCGTGCACATGCACGCCGTGGACGACGGCACCGCGCGCGCCGTCCGGGTCGTGCTCGGTGGCGTCCGGGGAGACGGGCACGCCGGCCGCCTCCCGGGCCGCGCCGATGAGCTCGGCGGTCCGCACGGCCGTGCCCGACGGGGCGTCCACCTTGTCCGGGTGGTGCAGCTCGACGAGCTCGACGGACTCGAAGTACCGCGCCGCCTGCGCGGCGAACGCCGAGGCCAGCACCGAGCCGACCGAGAAGTTCGGGGCGATCAGCACGCCCACCCCCGGGTGCTCCGCCAACTGCGCCTCGAGGCGCGCGCGGCGCTCGGGCACCCAGCCCGACGTGCCCACGACCGTGTGCAGCCCGTGCTCCACGGCGAAGGCCACGTTCTCGGGCGAGGCGTCCGGCACCGTGAGGTCCAGGACGTGCGTGGCGCCGGCGTCGAGCACCGCGTCCAGGCGGTCCTGCGAGCCGAGCTCGGCCACGAGCTCCAGCCCCTCGGCCGCTCGCACCGCGGGCAC
>NZ_RBLN01000450.1:0-1126 GCF_003989405.1 Micrococcus sp. HSID17227
AGGCGGCGTCGGACACGTCGCGGTCGCGGTGGGCGGCCAGTTCGGCCGCCACGGACTCGTCCCCGGCGACCAGGGCGGCGGCGAGCTCGAGGCCCGCGTCGAGGAGGTCCCCCTCCACGATCCGGTCCATCAGGCCGAGCCCGTGCGCCGCGCGGGCGTCGAGCATGCGGTTGTCGTCGAGGGGGTTCTTCAGCACGACGTCGACGGCGGCCTCCGGGCCGATCAGATGGGGCACGCGCCACACGCCGGACCAGCCGGGGATCAGGCCGAGCCGGACCTCGGGCAGGCCGAAGCCCTTCGCATCGGCGGCCACCACGCGGTGTCCGGCGGCCAGGGCCAGCTCGAGGCCGCCGCCGAGGGCGAGGCCGTTCACGAGCGCGACCGTGGGGATCTCGAGGGCCGCGAGCCGGTCGTAGACGGCGTGGCCGAGCAGGGCCAGGTCGCGGCCGACGTCGTCGGTGAGGCCCGCGATCAGGGACAGGTCCGCCCCGGCCGCGAAGGTCCCCTCCACACCGGTCACGGCCAGGGCCTGGATCTCGCCCGCGGCGGCCCGGGCGGCCTGCTCGTCGAGCACCCGGCCGAGGCCGAGGAGCGTGGCCGGGCCCAGGGTCGCGGGCCGGCGGGGTCCCTGCCCGTTGTCCAGCGTGAGCAGCGCGAGCGTGCCCGCACCCTCGGGCAGGGCGTGGTCGGTCACGGTGACGGTGGTGACGACCTCATCCGGGGCCAGGGCGGGCAGGTGGTCGAAGGAAGCAAGAGAAACGGATGTCATGCGGGTCACACTACCGGCGAGTAGCCTCCGCGTCGACGCGACGCGACGGACCGATCCGGCCGGCCGCGTCGGGGGCTCAGGCGCCGGCGGGATCGGGGTCGAGGAGCGCGACCGTGACGATCGCGCCGACGTTCTCCACCTGCCACGGGCGCGCGCCCCGCTCCGTCAGGAACGCGTCGACGGTCTCGGGGGTGATCGGGGCGGGCGGGATCCAGCAGATCCGCCGGAGGGTGTCCGGGGTGAGGAGGTTCTCGGTGGGCATCCCCAAGATCGGAAAGAGGGGTGGAGCGGGAAAGAGCGGTTCGGACGAGGTAGCTACCAGAGGTCCACGTATCGCTCACGATGATCGTACAAGTC
>NZ_RBLN01000451.1:0-1116 GCF_003989405.1 Micrococcus sp. HSID17227
TGTAAGAGGTCATGACGTTGTTGACTCGGGCCGGGGCCAACGAGGCCGGCGGGGCGTCCCCGCAGGAGGTATGAGGCCGATGGTAGTTGTAGTGGTTCACCCACACCGCCAACGCCTCACGCCGGGCCGTCTCTGAGGTATACGGGCGGGCGTAGAGGACCTCATCGACCATCAGCCGGTTGTACCTCTCCACCTTCCCGTTATGGCGCGGGGTGTATGGGCGGATCCGGTGATGCCGGCCCCCGAGCGAGACCACCTTCGCGGTGAAGTCCGCAGCCCGATAGTTGTTCCCGTTGTCCGTGACCACCCGGTCCACGGTGATGCCGTGGGCGGCGAAGAACGCCCGCGCCCGGCAGAAGAACCCGATCGTGGTCACCGTCCGCTCATCCTCCAACGCCTCGGTGTAGGCCAGGCGGGTGTACCCGTCGATCGCCGAGTGCAGGTAGGTGTAGCCGACCCGTCGGCCAGGCCCGCGCTTGGCTGCTCGCGCGTTCTCGGAGTCCCGTCCGTGAGCACGCCAGCCGCCCCCGTCAGGGATGCGCCCGATCTTCTTCACGTCCAGGTGCACCATGTGCCCCGGGCCGCGGGCGGTGATCTTCTGCGGTCGTTGGCGCAGGTCCTCACCCGTGGGCGCGAGGTCTGGCAACCGGGAGATGCCCAGCCGGTGCAGCCACCTGCCCACCGTTCGGAGGCACACCCGGTGGCCTTCAGAGACGAGGTGGTGATGGATCCGGCGGGCCGACCACTTCTCCCTGCGACGCAGGGTCTGGATCTGGGCCACCACCTCGGGGTCGAGCTGGGCGGGAGAGCGTCGTGGCCGGCAGGAGCGGTCTTGCAGTCCTGCCTCGCCCTCGGCGCGGTAGCGGGCCACCCAGGTGGCCACCGTGGGGCGGCTGACGCGGAACTCGGCGGCGACATGGGCTTGGGGGATCCCGTCGTGCAGGTGGCGGTGGACCATCCTGAGACGGCCGGTGGGGGTCAGGGGTGCGTTAGCGTGGGTCATGAGCGGGCTCTTTCCAGCGGATGGGTTGTTGAGGAACTTCCATCCTGCCGGGCGGGGCCCGCTCGTCTCATCTCAGCCCGGGCCTCGTGCCAAGAACCTCATGACCCACAACA
>NZ_RBLN01000452.1:0-793 GCF_003989405.1 Micrococcus sp. HSID17227
TGGGGCCGCGGCCGCCGGTGCGCTCGCGGAGCACCTCGGCCTCGCCGCCGTCGGCGTCCAGGACCTCGATGCCGTGCCGGGCCGCCATCGCGCGGCGCTCGGGGACCGGGTCGACGCCGATCACCCGGTACCCCAGGTGCACGCCGATGCGTGCCGCCAGCTGGCCGATGGGGCCGAGGCCGAGCACTGCGAGCGTGCCGCCGTCGGGGACGTTCGCGTACTGGACCCCCTGCCAGGCGGTGGGGACGACGTCCGAGAGGAACAGCCACTGCTCATCCGGGCCGGTGTGCGGCACCTTCACGGGGCCGTAGTCCGCGTGGGGCACGCGCAGCAGCTCGGCCTGCCCGCCGGGGACGGAGCCGTAGAGCCGGGAGTAGCCGAAGAGTGCGGCGCCGGAGCCCTGCTCCCGCACCTGGGTGGTCTCGCACTGGGACTGCAGCCCGCGCTGACACATCCAGCACCGGCCGCAGGAGATGGTGAAGGGCACGACCACCCGGTCACCGGGCCGGATGTGGGTGACCTCGGACCCGACCTCGCGGACGATGCCCATCGGCTCGTGGCCGATCACATCCCCCGCGTCCATGAACGGCCCCAGGACCTCGTACAGATGCAGGTCCGACCCGCAGATGCCGGTCGAGGTGACCTCGATGATCGCGTCCGTCGGCTCCTGGATCTGAGGATCCGGGACGTCCTCGACGGTGACGTTGCGCTTTCCCTGCCATGTGAGTGCTCGCATGATGCGACCGTAGACGCGCCGGGCGGGGCGGCGGAAGCCTGCAGGGGCGGCGGGGCC
>NZ_RBLN01000453.1:0-992 GCF_003989405.1 Micrococcus sp. HSID17227
CCGCCCTGCAGCCACAGGACCTCCGTCCCCTCGCGCGCCCAGGACGCCGCCAGGTGGCCCGGGTCGAGGCGGGCCACGGCACCGCGGTCCAGCTCCTCGCGGGCCAGCGGCAGGGCCAGGGGTGGTGCGGCGGTGGGGTCGGACGACGACGGGGGGCAGGAGGCCATGCGTCCAGGCTAGCGACCCGTCTCCGGTGCGCCCGACGACGGGGGAGGGCGTTCCGCGCCTAGGCTGGAGGGGTGGATCGTCAGCCCCTTCGTCTCGCAGCCCTGGCCGCCGCGGCCGTCCCCGGCCTCGCCCCCGTCTCCGTGGAGGCGAGCCCGGACGACCCCGCGGACTTCTCGACCGCCGTCGTCGTGGACGGTGAGGGCCAGCGGTGGCGGGTCCGCTCGCCCCGCACCCCGGAGGCGGGCATCCGTCTCGAGACGGAGCTGCAGGTGCTGGCGGGCCTGACCCCGGCGGTGCGCGCCGGCCTGCCGTTCCGCACGCCCTCCGTGGCGGGCGCGGTGCGGCTCGAGGGGCTGCGCACCTTCGTCTACCAGGACATGCCCGGGCGTCCCGTCACCCTGGACGAGCTGGCCCGGCTCGGCGAGCCCGCGGTGCAGGACGTGGGCCGCGTGCTGGCCGCGATCCACACGCTGTCCTCGGATGTCGTGGACCACGCGGACCTGCCCTCCTACACGGCGGAGCAGATCCGGCAGCGTCACCTCCACGCCCTCGACCAGGCGGCCACCTCCGGCCGCGTGCCGCCCCTGCTGCTGCGCCGCTGGGAGGAGGCCATGGAGGAGGAGGCCCTGTGGCGGTTCACCCCGGTGCCCGTGCACGGTGACCTGCACGAGGACAACCTGCTCCTCGAGCGCGGCCGCGTGGTGGGCGTGACGGGCTGGACGGACCTGCACGTGGGCGACCCGGCCGGCGACGTCGCCTGGCTGGCCGCCGCCACGGACCCGGACCTGGCCGACCGCGTCCTCGACGCCTACGCGGCGCGGCGC
>NZ_RBLN01000454.1:0-928 GCF_003989405.1 Micrococcus sp. HSID17227
GCTGGCGTCGCGCAGCAGCGCGGACCAGGCCGGTGCGCTCACGCGTCCCCGCCCAGCGCGGCGAGCCGCCGCTGCTCGTCGAGGGCGAGGCAGGAGGCGATCACGGCCTCGAGGTCGCCGTCGAGGACCGCGTCGAGGTTGTGCGCCTTGTAGCCGGTGCGGTGGTCCGCGATCCGGTTCTCCGGGAAGTTGTAGGTGCGGATGCGTTCCGAGCGGTCCATGGTGCGCACCTGCGCGGCGCGCGCCGCGGAGTCCTCGGCGTCCTGCTCCGCCCGCTGCCGCTCGAGCAGCCGCGACCGCAGCACGCGCAGCGCGGCCTCGCGGTTCTGGATCTGGGACTTCTCGTTCTGCATGGAGACGACGATCCCCGTGGGCAGGTGCGTCAGGCGCACCGCGGAGTCGGTCGTGTTGACGGACTGGCCGCCCGGCCCGGAGGAGCGGAAGACGTCCACCTTGAGGTCGTTCGGATCGAGGTGGACCTCGTCCGGGGCGTCCACCTCGGGCAGCACGAGCACGCCGGCGGCGGAGGTGTGGATGCGGCCCTGGGACTCGGTGACGGGCACGCGCTGCACTCGGTGCACGCCGCCCTCGAACTTGAGCCGGGCGTAGACGCCGTCGGCCGGGTCGGCCGCGCTCCCCCGCACCGCCACGTGGACGTCCTTGTAGCCGCCCAGGTCGGAGTGCGTGGCGGAGAGGACCTCCGTCTTCCAGCCCCGGGAGTCGGCGTAGCGCAGGTACATGCGCAGCAGGTCGCCGGCGAACAGGGCCGCCTCCTCGCCGCCCTCGCCGCCCTTGATCTCGAGGATCACGTCACGCGCGTCGTCGGGGTCGCGCGGGATCAGCAGCCGGCGCAGCCGTTCGGCGGCCTCGGCCTCGGCCGCCTCCAGACCGGGCACCTCGGCCGCGAAGGCCGCCGCGTCGTCGTCGC
>NZ_RBLN01000455.1:0-791 GCF_003989405.1 Micrococcus sp. HSID17227
GTCCCAGCCCCGGTACATGGACTCGATCTCGATCACCTCGACGCGCGCGAATGGTGCGATCCGGGCCGCGAGCGCGGCGGCGAGGACGGTCTTGCCCGACCCCGAGCGGCCGTCGAGGCCGATGAGCGCCGGTCGAGTCACGGGTCCTCCGGGGCGGGGTCCGTCAGTGCGGCGGTGGCCGCCTCGAGCACCCGCACCGCAGCCCGCAGCTCCGCGGCGGAGAATCCCTCGAGGGCGGCGCTCAGCCGCTGGGACATCGGTTCGAACGCGCGCTGTCCGTCGCGGCGGGCCGTGTCCGTGTGCTCCACCAGCACGCGCCGCCGGTCGCCCTCGTCCCGGCGGCGGCGGACGTGGCCCGCGGCGGCCAGGCGGTCCACGAGGGCGGTGGCCGAGGCCCGGGTGAGGTGCAGGGGGGCGCCGAGGTCCGTGGCCGTGACGGGCTCACCGGCCGCCGCGCGGGCCATCAGGAGCGCCAGGGCTCTGAGGTCCGTGCGGTGCAGGCCGACGCCGCGGCCGGCCTCGTCGACGGCGTGCTCCGCGCTCTCGCTGAAGACGCGCAGCGCGTGGACCACGGCGAGGTGCTCCGCGGGGGCGGAGGGGGGCTGCGTGGTCATGGCCGGGAGTCTAGCCAGCCTCCATGGTTGTTTGATCATCGAACCACCCCCTACGCTCGGAGGCATGCCCACCCCGCCTGACCTCTCCGGCTTCCGCACCCCCGCCGCGCCGGGGCGTCCCTCCCGGGGGCTGCGGCTGGGCCTGGCCGCGGCGCTGGCCGTGGTCTGGTTCGCCGT
>NZ_RBLN01000456.1:0-1085 GCF_003989405.1 Micrococcus sp. HSID17227
CGGGTATACCCCTTTACACGCCCTGCCCTGTGGCTTCGTTCGCTTGGTGGCGGGGTTTTTGCAGCGCTCCGTGGCGGTCTTGTTGCCGCGATCACGCAGGACTGGCTGCAGGTAGGTGTCGCGGTCTGAACCGAGAGGGGTGCGCCCGGTCGGGGCCGTTTGGATCGCTGCCGCTACGTCAGAGTCCGAAGGCTCCGCCGCTGACGAGGATCACGATGCCGAGGCCGATGAGAACGATGGGGAAGAGGATGTTCTCCCAGCGTTCGAGCACTTCGGCGATCGGGGGGCGGGTGGCGACGAACTTTGCCAGGGCCACCAGGACCGCGACGAGCGCGAGGAAGACGATGCAGTAGGCGACTACTGCGAGAGGTTCCACGCTGAGGAAGACAGGGGTGTAGACGCCGATGTTGTCGCCGCCGTTGGCAAGGGTGACGCCTGCGACTGTCCACACGCCGACCTTCTTGCCGGCAACCTTGGCCTCGTCGTCATCGTCGTCATCGTCTCCGCGCCAGGCCTGCCATGCGGCCCAGAGGCCGAGGCCCAGAGGGATGAGGCCGAAGTACGGGATGGCTGCCGGGGGCAGGAATGCTCCGGCGCCGATGGTCACCAGGACCGCGGCACCGAGGATGCCGGCGAATCCGAGGTACTGGCCGGCCAGAATGCGGGCGGTAGTGCCGCGCTGGCCTGCCCCTCGCGCGAAGAAGAGGGAGAGCACGATGATGTCGTCGATGTTGGTCGCTGCGAACAGGCCCATCGCCTGCAAGACCGAGGTGAGGCTCATGCGCCCTCCCCAGCTGCGTCGCATCCGGGAAGCGAGCAGGCGGGATCGATGCACGGGGCGTCTTCGTCCACTGCCAGGGTGGCATCGACCAGTGCCGTCAGCGCCTGCGCCAGGTGCGAATCGGCGATCTCATATCGTGTCCGACGACCCTCGGGCTCGGAGACGACGATCCCGCAATCGCGCAGGCATGCCAGGTGGTTGGACACGTTCGGGCGTGTCAGGTCCAGATCTCGGGCCAGTTCCGCCGGGTAAGCGGGATGGTCGAGCAGGGTCAAGATGATCCGGGATCGAGTGGGGTCGGCCA
>NZ_RBLN01000457.1:0-221 GCF_003989405.1 Micrococcus sp. HSID17227
GGAGAATATGGAAGGTCGTGCGCTTATGTTATGGGGTGTCGCTGGCTAGTGAGTAAGAATCATAGGTATGAGTACTACGGTGGGTAAGAAGTATGCTTCAATCGTGAGACATGCTATTGGGTAGTTAACGAATATAAAGTGATAAAGCGAAATTATATGTTTTGCTAGTGGAGGATGATGGTCGATGCCATAAACTAGGTTGTATTCGATTTTTTTTTTTT
>NZ_RBLN01000458.1:0-645 GCF_003989405.1 Micrococcus sp. HSID17227
TCTCGTCGACGCCGGGGCGTGGCCGGTGCACGAACAGGGCGTCCAGGTCCGAGCCGTAGGTGATCTCCCGGCCGCCCTGGCGGCCCATGGCCACCACGAGCACGTCGGTGAGCGGGTCGGCGTCCCCGACGACGGCGCGCGAGGCCACGCGCAGGGCGCCGACGACGGTGATCTGGTCGATGTCCGACAGGGCCCCGGTGACGGCCTCGAGGTCCAGCAGCCCCGAGATGTCCGCCAGGGCCACGCGCAGGGTCTCGCTGCGGCGCACCTGCCGCACATGGCGCACGGCCGCGGGGGCCTCCTCCGCGGCCACGCGGCGGTCGAGCCGCGCGTCGACCTGGCGCCAGAGCTGTATGGCGCCCCGGGGGTCGAGCTCCCGGTCGTCCCCCACCCAGGCCACGGCCTCGGGCGAGTGCTCGAGCAGGTCCCCCACGAACCGGGAGCCGGACAGGACCAGGCACAGCCGCCGGGCGGCGTCCGAGGAGTCGCGGAGCATCCGCAGATACCAGGCCGTGCCGCCCAGCGACTCGGAGAGCCGGCGGAAGGCGAGCAGGCCGCCGTCGGGGTCGGCGCACAGCGCGAACCAGCCGAGCATGGCCGGCAGAAGCTGCCGCTGGACCGCGACGGCGGCCTGCTCGCCTTCAG
>NZ_RBLN01000459.1:0-1069 GCF_003989405.1 Micrococcus sp. HSID17227
CCTCGGGCCGGTCCGTGAGGACGGCGGCGGGGGAGTCGCCCTCGAGGGCGGGCTCGGCCTCGGCGCAGAGCACGCCGAGGGCGAGGGCGTGGGAGAGCCAGTGGACGGGCAGGTCCAGGGCGACGGCGTCGCCCGCGCCGATGCCCTCGGCGCCGAGCAGGCCCGCGAACTTGGCGGCCCAGTTCACGGTCACACGGCCCGAGAGCTCGATGCGCTGGTCCACCGCGCCGGGCTCGTCCGGGGCCCCCGGCTCCTGGACGAGCGCGGGCCGCGGGGAGGAGGCGAGGCGGAGCAGGAGGGGGCCGGTGGACCGGGGTGCGGAGAGGGAGACCATGGGCCCAGTGTGGCACCCGCTCGGTTTGACTCGGCATGAATCACACCGATGTAATGAACCCGGGCCAACGGTCCCGCCAGGAGGGGCCCGCCGGCGTGCCCGGCACCCGCGCGGACCGCATGGTCACCCGGCCCACAGCCGCCACGTCGATCCCGGGAAGAGGCGTCACACATGGAGCAGACCCAGCGAGTCGAGGACACGCACCGCGCCGATCCCGCGCCGGCACCTCGTCCGCGGAGCGTCCCCAGCGACTGGTTCCTCGACCCCGCCGACCTGCAGGCCGGCGTCTCCGGCGCGAGCCTCGAGGACCAGGCGACCGCCTTCCTCACCGCCCACGACCTCGACGGCGAGACCGGCACCCCGGCCGCCACCGTCACCGCCCTCTTCCCCGGTGACGCGCGTCCGGTCGAGGCTGTGCCCGTCTCCGCCGACTGGGCCGCCATCCCGGGCGTGAGCACCGAGCCCGTCGAGGGCGAGCTGGCCTGGCAGGCGGACGCCCTGTGCGCGCAGACGGACCCCGAGGCGTTCTTCCCGGAGAAGGGCGGCTCCACGCGGGACGCCAAGCGCGTGTGCGAGGCCTGCACCGTCAAGGACGCGTGCCTGGAGTACGCCATGGCGAACGACGAGCGCTTCGGCATCTGGGGCGGGCTCTCCGAGCGCGAGCGTCGCCGCCTGCGCCGCGCCCGCGCCTGACGCACGGCGCCCATCCGCCGGGCGCGGTGCCCGGCGCGGACC
>NZ_RBLN01000044.1:0-11583 GCF_003989405.1 Micrococcus sp. HSID17227
TGCCTCGGTCGCGTCCGTCACGGTGGCCCCGGCCGGGATGCCCGCGGCGGCCAGCCGGGCGAACACGTCCGCGGCCGGCAGGCCGAACGTGAAGGAGACCAGCGGCCACGCCTGCTCCTCGGCGGCGGTGAGCAGGGCGTCGAAGTCGGCCCGTTCGGCGTCGGGGTCCGGGACCACGTCCGCGGCCGTGGGCAGGTCGGCGGCGCCGTCGGCCGTCAGGTCCGCCCGGTACGCGGCGACGGCCGCCGCCCGCGCCGACCGTGCCGCCTCCGTGCGCGCCGCGTCCGGGATGGCCGTGTTCACCGCGTCCGGCACGAACAGGTTCACGCCCCAGCGGTCCGGCCCCTCCGCGCCCAGCAGCGCGCGCAGCGCGTCCACCTGCGCGCGCATCTGCGCGGCCGTCCGCATGCCGCCGGCGAGGAACCCGCCGCCGCCTGCGCCGACGACGGCGGCGACCAGCTCCGGGGTCGAGGGGCCGCCGGCCATCGGGGCCACCGCCACGGGCACGGGCGGGATCAGGCGGGCGCGGGTGACGTCGTCGGGGTGGGATGGCTGCGTCATGACCCCCAGAGTAAGGGGAGGGGTGTCGGCCCCACCCCGCGCCTACAGTGGGGCGCAGTACACGAGGAGAGGGGGTGCGCCGTGGAGGTGCTGCTCGCGCTCTCACCCATCCTGCTCACCCTCGTGCTGCTGCTCACCCGGCTGCCCGCGTGGGTGGCCCCGGCCGCCGGGACGGCCGTGGCCGTGCTGCTGGCCCTCACGGTCTTCGGCGTGGCCCCGGGCGACCTGGGCGGCGCGGTCGGCGCCGGCGTGCCCACGCTGCTCGAGATCCTGGCGATCATCGCCGGCGGTATCACCCTGTCCCGCGTCATGGAGTACTCGGGCGGGCACGCGCGCCTGGCCGCGTGGCTGTCGGCGGGCAACGGCCCCACGATCGCGACCGCGCTGCTCATGGTGCACGGCGTCATCCCGTTCCTCGAGACCGTGACCGGGTTCGGCGTCTCCCTGATCGTGGGTGTGCCGCTGCTGCTGGGTCTGGGCTACACGGCGTTCCGGTCCGCGCTGATCTCCGTCCTCGCGCTCACCATCGGCCCGTGGGGGTCCATGGCGCCGGGCACGCTCATGGGCGCCCGCCTGTTCGGCCTGGACTTCCGGGAGATCGGGGTCACCGCCGCGGTGTTCAACCTGCCGGCCTGCCTGGTGGCGGGCGTGGCCACGGTGTTGCTGCTGCGCGGGGCGCGCGGCATGCGAGTCGACGTCGGCCCGGCCCGCACGCTGCCCTGGCTCGGCGTCGCCGTGCTCTCCGGGGTCGCCCAGTGGGCGCTGATCCTGGGGGCGAACCTCGTGGTCGGCACCGCGCCGGCGGGCGCCGTCGCCACGTTCGTGCTCACCGTGGCCTGGCTGCTCGTGATCCGTGGCGGTCGGCTGCTGCCCGGGCCGGGGCGGGACGTGGTGCCGTACCTGACGCTCATGGCGGGCACTGTGCTGGGCACCACCGTGAAGGGCACGTTCGGGCTCGAGGGAACGGCGGCCCTCGTGGGGACGCCGGCGCTGTGGGCGTTCGTGGCGGTGGGCGTGGGCGTGTGGCTGCTCCACCTCGACGCCGCCGCCCGCCGCCGCGTCCCCCGCGAGGCCGGGAAGCTCTGGGTGGGCACGGCCATCCCCAACGCGCTCTACGTGGCGTTCGGGCTCATCCTCTCCGCCGGCGGGGTCTCGCAGGCGCTCGCGGGCGCACTCAGCGGGATGGGGGAGTCCTACCTGGTGGCGATGCCGTTCCTCGGCGCGTTCGCCGGCTTCATCACGGCCTCGAACACCGGGGCCATGGCCCTGATCGGCCCCCTGCAGATGGACACGGGCGCCGCCCTGGGCGTCCCCCCGCCCTGGTCCAACGGCCTGCACAACGCGGCCGCCGGCTGGGGCATCGTCGCCGGGCCCGCCCGCATCCAGGTGGCCCACGGCATGGCCGCGGGGGCGCAGTCGCCGCACATGCCCGGCTGGGCCGTGACGCGGCGGAACCTGTTCGTGGTGCTGCTGCCGGCCATGCTCGCCGGGATCCTCGGCATGGCCGTGATGGGCTGGTTCCTGCTGCCGCGGTGACGCGCGGGGGTGGAGCGGGGCCCGGGTGGGGCGGCCCGGTTCCGTGGGCGGAAGCGGCAAGCCAGAGCGTTCCGTGGGCAGAAGTGCCCTCTCTTCTGCCCACGGAGGCGACGGGGTTGCGGGGTCTGCCCACGGAGGCGATGGGGTTGTGGGTTCTGCCCACGAAGGCGATGGGGTTGCGGGGTCTGCCCACGGAGGCGCCGGGACTGCGGTGGCCGGCCGGGCGGGGTGGCCAGCCGGATCCGCCCCGAGGCGGGGGCCGACGTCGACCTTCGGCGGACGCGGGGCGGCCTGTGCGCCGCCTAGGTGTTGTGGGTCATGAGGTTCTTGACATGGGTACCGGGCTGAGATGAGACGAGTGGGCCCCGCCCCGCAGGATGGAAGTTCCTCAACAACCCACCTGCCCGAAAAGACCCACTCATGACTCACGCTAACGCACCCCTGACCCCCACTGGCCGACTCAGGATGGTCCACCGCCACCTGCACGACGGGATCCCGCAGGCACACGTGGCCGCCGAGTTCCGGGTGAGCCGGCCCACGGTGGCCACCTGGGTCGCCCGCTACCGCGCCCAGGGAGAAGCCGGCCTTCAGGACCTGCCCAGCCGGCCGCACCGTTCACCTGCCCAGCTCGATCCGGTCCTGGTCGCCCAGATCCACGCCCTGCGGCGGGAGCGCAAGTGGTCCGCACGGCGCATCCATCACCACCTCGTCTCCGAGGGCCACCAGGTGTGTCTTCGCACTGTGGGACGGTGGCTGCACCGGGCCGGGATCTCCCGCCTACGGGACCTGACCCCAGCCGGAGAAGACCTCCGCCGGCAGCCGGCCCGGAGGATCACCGCGAGAGGGCCAGGGCACATGGTGCACCTGGACGTGAAGAAGATCGGGCGCATCCCTGACGGGGGCGGCTGGCGTGCTCACGGACGTGACAGTGAAGCAGGCCGTGCTTCCAAGCGTGGTGCAGGCCGGCGGGTCGGCTACACCTATCTGCACTCGGCGATCGAGGGGTTCACCCGGCTGGCCTACACCGAAGCGTTGGAGGACGAGCGGGCGGCCACGACCGTGAGCTTCTACTGCCGGGCGAGGGCGTTCTTCGCCGCCCACGGCATCACCGTGGACCGGGTGATCACGGACAACGGGAACAACTACCGGGCCGTGGACTTCACCGCGAAGGTGGTCTCACTCGGGGGCCGGCACCACCGGATCCGCCCCTACACCCCGCGCCATAACGGGAAGGTCGAACGGTACAACCGGCTGATGGTCGATGAGGTCCTCTACGCCCGCCCGTACTCCTCAGAGCAAGCTCGGCGTGAGGCCCTGCAGGTGTGGGTGAACCACTACAACTACCATCGGCCTCATACCTCCTGCGGAGACGCTCCTCCGGCCTCACTGGCACCGACCCGAGTCAACAACGTCATGCCCTCCTACACCTAGGCTGGGCGCCATGATCCGAGTAGTCGTGGCCGACGACCAGGCGTTGATGCGCACCGCCCTCGAGCACTTCGTGGCCCAGGCCGAGGACCTCGAGGTGGTCGGCTCCGCCGAGGACGGGGTCCAGGCCCTCGAGGCGGCCCGCACGCTGGCCCCCGACGTCGTGCTGATGGACATGCAGATGCCCCGCATGGACGGCGTCGAGGCCACCGCGCGCATCTCCGCCGAGGCCCCCGGCGTGCGCGTCCTGGCGATCACCACCTTCTCCTCCGAGCAGTACCTCGTGCCCGCCTTGCGCGCCGGCGCCGCCGGCTACCTCGTGAAGGACGCCCCGCCGGCCGAGGTGGTGGACGCCATCCGCCGCGTCCATGCCGGGGACGCCGTGTTCTCCGCCCGCGTGGCCGCGGACCTGGTGGAGGCCGTCACCGCGGCCCCCGAGCACACCGCCCCCTGCCCGGCCGAGCCCCTCGCCCCGCACGAGCGCCTCACCGAGCGCGAGCTGGACGTGGTCCGCGAGCTCGCCAAGGGCGCCTCCAACGCGGAGATCGCCGGCGCCCTGTTCCTCGCGGAGGCCACGGTGAAGTCCCACATCGGCAAGGTCCTGGACAAGTGGCAGGTCCGTGACCGCGTGCAGATCCTCATCCGCGCCGCCCGCGCGGGCCTCGTGGACATCGGATGAGCATCGCGGCGCCCGCCCCGGCTCGGACGACGACGGCGACGTCGCCCCCGCCCGCCGAGTCTCCCCTGGGCTCCCGCCTGCCGGCGATCCTGCGCACGGAACCCGTCTCCCGGCACACGCGGATCGTCCTCTACGTGATCGTCGGGCTCATGGTGCTGGGGGAGATCCTCACCCTGATGCTGGGGCCCACGGTGGCCGCCGGGCTGAGCGCCGACCCCGAACTCGCGGGCATCCTCGAGGAGGACGGCGGGCTGACGGGTGAGGGGCGGGAGCCGCTCCTGCGCTGGGTCCTGTTCCTGGCGAGCGTGCTGGTCACGCTGCTGTTCGGGTGGCAGCCCACCCTCGCGGCGGTGTTCGTGCTGCTCGGGTGCACGTTCGGTCTGGTGGGCCTCGTGGAGGCGGACCACGCGCACCTCACCCCGCAGGCGTTCAGTGGCGGGGTCGTCCTGGGCGCGGCCATGGTGACGCGGTACTCGCACCGGGTGTTCGTCTGGTTCGCCCTGGGCGCCCTCATCCTGCTCACCGTCGCGGGCGAGGTCCTCACCGACGGCACGTGGGCGGACGAGGACAGCCTCAAGGGCGTCATGGTCATCACGCTCATCGTCGCGCTGTGCGTGGCGGTGCCGGCCTTCATGATCCGCCGATCCCGGCATCGGGCCCGGGACCGCGAGGCGGCCCTGCGCCGGGCCGAGGAGGCCGCCGCCTGCGCCGCGGAGGCCGAGCGGCAGCGGATCGCGGCGGAGCTGCACGACGTCGTCGCGCACGGGCTCACCGTGATCTCGATGCAGGCCGCCATGCTGCCCACCCAGAGGGACCCGGACAAACGGGCCGCCGCGGAGAAGGCCATCGAGCAGGCCGCCCGGCAGTCCCTCGTGGACCTGCGCCGCATGCTCACCGCGCTGCGCGGCTCCTCCCGCAACGCGCAGACGGCGGAGGGGGACGCCGTCGTGGACCTGCCGGCCCGCCTCGACGAGTTCGAGGCCCGCCTGCACGCGGCCGGGTTCGCGGTGGAGCGCTCGCTGACCGAGCTGGAGGAGCTGCCGCGCTCCCTGGAGCTGACCGTGCTGCGCGTGGTGCAGGAGTCGGTGACGAACATCCTCAAGCACGCTCCGCGCCGCGGCACGGTGCGCCTGACCTCGGAGCTCGAGGGCGCGGACCGCCTCGTGCTGTGCATCGCCAGCCCCATGGACGAGGGCGAGCCCCGCCGGGACCGCGTGGTGGTCGCGATGGCCAGCGGCTTCGGCCTGGCCGGCATGCGCGAGCGCGTGGCCGTGTTCGGCGGCACCCTCATGGCCGGCCCGCTGGGCGGCTGCTGGGTGGTCCGGGCCGAGCTGCCGCTGCGCTGAGCCGGGGCGGCGGCCGCGTCCTCCCGCGTCCTCCCGCGTCCTCCCGCGTCCGGGGGCGAAAGTGGGCGGTATCCGCGCGGGATACCGCCCACTTTCGCCCCCAAAGGGACGGGGTGGGGTGGCCGACGACGGCGGCCCTCAGTCCAGCGGGACCGTCAGCTTCTCGCCGGGGGACAGGGTGTGCTCGCGGCCGGCGATGATCATCGGCACGTCGTGCCACATGCCCTCGCCCGCAGACACCGTCACCTCCCGCTGGGTCATCTGGATGACCACGGGCTGCTGGCGGAACCGGATGGTGAACCGGGCGCCGGGCAGCTGGGCGGGCATGCGGGGGTGCAGCCGGACGACGTCGTCGCGCGTCTCGAGGCCCGCGTAGCAGCGGATCACCGTGTCCACGGTGCCCGCCATCAGGCCCAGGTGGATGCCCTCCTTCGTGGTGCCGCCCTGCGTGTCCGAGAGGTCCGACTCGAGGGCCTCCGTGAACAGGTCCCAGGACCGGTCCGGGTCCGTGCGGGCCGACACCCACGCGTGCACCAGCCGGGAGAGCGTGGAGCCGTGCGTCGAGCGGGCCTCGTAGTACGTGACCATCCGCTCGAACGCCTCCTCGGGCAGCTCGTAGCCCATGCGGCGCAGGATCCGGTCCAGCTCCTCGGCGGAGAACAGGTATCCGAGCATGAGGGTGTCGGCCTGCTTGGAGAGCTTGTACCGGTTGGTGGCGTCGCCCTCGGCCTGCAGGATCAGGTCCATGCGGCCGATGTTCCCGTACTTGGCGCGGTAGGCCTCCCAGTCGAACTCGAGCAGGTCCTGGTAGCCCTCGAACTGGGCGAGGATGCCGGCCTCCTCGCCCTCCTCGAAGAACGGCACGGTCAGACGGGTGCTGACCTCCTCCCAGCGCTCGATCTCCTCCTCGGAGATCTCCATGAGCTCGGGCAGACCGTCGTCGATCGTGTCCAGCCAGCGGACCAGGCGGGCGGTCTCCGCGAGCACCCACGAGGTCAGCACGTTCGTGTACGCGTTGTTGCGCAGGCCGGAGCCGGGGGTCTCGGGATAGCCGTCGTGGAACTCGTCCGGGCCCATGACGCCGTGGATCTCGTAGCGGTCCGTGACGGCGTTGTGCAGGGTCATGGACATGAAGAACCGGGAGATCTCCACGAGCATCTCCGCGCCGTAGTCCGAGATGAAGGACGTGTCCTTCGTGATCTCGATGTACCGCAGCACCGAGTAGGCGATGTCCAGGGAGACGTGCCGCTGGTTGTGGGAGTTGTCCGGCATCCACATGCGCGAGCGCGGGTTCCACAGCTCGGTGGGCGTCTCCTCGGAGCCGTCCGCCCCGGACTGCCACGGGTACATGGCACCGGCCCAGCCCTCGGCCTGGGCGTTGGCGCGGGCCTCGTTGAGACGCCGGTAGCGGTACATCAGCAGGCCCCGGGTGATCTCGGGGCGGCGCAGCGTGAGCATCGGGTAGACGTAGATCTCGTCCCAGAAGATGTGGCCGCGGTAGCCCTCGCCGTGCAGGCCGCGTGCCCCCACGGAGGCGTCCAGGTCCCGGCGGCGGCCGTAGGCCGTCTGGAGCACGTGGAACGTGTGCAGGTTCAGGGCGAGCTGCTGGCGCAGCGACGCGCCGTCCTTGCCCATCGGGACCGCGGACCCCACCGGGGCCGAGTGGCCGGCGGCGACGACGGGCGGCGCGTATTCGCCGCCGGCCTCCGCCGCCGTGGAGCGGCGCTGATGCCGGTACGGCTCCGCCAGGTCGATGCGCACGGAGAACCGGTCCCAGTTGGTGCCCCAGCGCTGCTCGTGCAGGGTCAGCAGGTTGCGGAAGTTTTGGGCGCGCTGGACGTCCTTCACCGCCGACTCCCACACGGAGGCGTTGGCGTGGTCGTGGCTCGTGGCGACGGCGGCGATCTTCTCCAGCACGAGCGGCACGCCCTCGTCCACGTGGAGGAGGATGTCCTGGCCGACCACCAGGTCCGAGCCGTCCACGGGGCGGCGGATGGGCTCGTGGTGGCCCACCGGCGCCACCTGGCGGGTGCGGGTGGCCATGGCCACGTGGATGCCGGACTGGTTGGTGGCGGTCTCGAGCAGGACGGTCTCGCCGTCGATCTCCCGGGCCTGGACCGGCTCGAGGTGCTGGTTGGCGAGGGTGCGGTCGTCGGAGACGTTGAGGTTGGCCACGCGGCCCTCGATCTTCGAGCGCACCGTGAGGTCCCCGGACCAGTTCTCCGCCACCACGGTCAGCTCGATCGCGGCGAGGTGCCGATTGGCCAGCGAGGTGAACTGCCGGGTGTGGACCGTGGTGCGCCGGCCCTGCTCGTCCTCGAAGGTCATGGTGCGGGAGAGCACGCCGCGACGCAGGTCCATCTCCTGGCCGTACTCCACGAGGTTCTCCTCACCCGGCAGCAGCGGGCGGCCGTGGCGCGGGGTCACCACGAGCGGGGTCCAGTCCTGGATGTTGACCATGTGCTCGGTCTCCACGACCCGGCCCTGGACCATCGAGGTCAGCCGGTTGAACACCCCGGCCATGTAGGTGCCGGGGTAGTGGACGGAGGAGATGCGCGTGCCGGGCACGGCGCCGCGGGTGCCCCAGTACCCGTTGGCCAGGGTGCACAGCACCTCGCGTGTGCCCTCGGAGGCCGGGTCGAAGCGGTCCCAGCGCAGCACCCACGCGGGGTCGAACGGGGTGGTGGTGCGGTCCTCCAGATGCAGGGTCCCGTAGTCCTGGACCACCAGGTGGGCGCCGGCCGCCTTGAGCCGGCCCTTGCCGAGCTCGGGTTCGCGGTCCACGCCGATCACGAGGCCGAAGCGGCCGTCCGCGGCGGCCTTCACGCCGGAGACGGCGTCCTCGAGGACCATCGCGTCCGCGACGTCGACGCCCAGCTCGCGGGCGGCCTCCCAGAACATCGCCGGGTCCGGCTTGCCCGGCAGCCCGCGCTCGACGGCGGTGTTCCCGTCCACGATCACGGGGAAGAAGTCCAGCACGCCGCCGGCCGTGAGCACGGCGCGGGAGTTCTTGGAGCTGGTGACCAGTGCGACCGGCACGCCCTTGGCCCGCAGCCGCTCGAGGAGGTCCTGGGCCTCCGGGAACACGCGGACGCCGTCGCGCTCGAGGACCTGCTCGAAGTAGCCCTGCTTGCGCTCAGCGAGGGCGAGGACCGTCAGCTCCGGGGCCGCGTCCGCCTCGGGGGCGTCGGCCTCCGGGACGTGCAGGCCGCGGGAGGCGAAGAACGTGCGGACCCCGTCCTCGCGGGGGCGCCCGTCCACGTGGTGCAGGTAGTCGGCGGCGGCGTCGAAGGGACGCAGCACGTCCGGGTCCGCGGCGACGACGGCGGCGTTGGCGGGCAGCGCGCCCACGGCGGGCAGCGCCCCGTCGAAGAGCTCCTTCCACGCCTGCGCGTGCACGCCGGCGGTGTCTGTGATGACCCCGTCCATGTCGAAGATGACGGCGCGGTAGCGGCGGAGCCGGTGGCGGCGGGCGTTCAGGTCCTGCGGAGCGGCGGGGGTGAGCGTCTGCGACATGGGAACCAGCCTACGGGCGGGGAAGTGGGGCCGCACGGGGAGTGCCGCGGCGATGTTCACCGCAGCGAGCGCGCCGTCGTTCCGGCCGACCGCACCGCAGCGACATCACAGCGGTTCTCAGCTGCGGTGATGTCGCTGCGGCGCGGTGGGTTCCGGGAATAGGGTCGTGCCGACGGGGCGGACGTGTGCCCCCGCGCGCCGGAAGCGTGGCCCGGGAACGAGCAGGACACACTCGGCGGAGATGGCCGGGGGGCGAAGGGCTCATGAACTGGATGATGAGCAAGTGATGGATGCGAAGCCGACGCGGTTGCGGAAGAAGGCGACGCGGGAGGAGATCCTGGCGAGTCTGCCGGTGCAGGCGCGGGTGCGTCCGTCGCGGTGGTTGCTCCTGTGGCTGATCGTCGTGGTGTGCATCGCGGTGTTCGTGTGGGTGATCTTCCGGCCGCCGGAGGATGTCTCGGCCGGGTTCGGGGTGTGGCGTGTGGCGTCGTTCATCGGGTTGGCGCTGGCGTTGGCGGTGCTTCCCGCCGCGACGATGGGTCTGTTCCGGCCTCGGCATGTCACGTTCGATGAGCGACGGGTGTGGACGCGGGACTGGTCCGTGGACTGGGCGGACGTGAAGGAAGTCCGTGCTGTGGCGCCAGAGTCGGAGCACACGATGAAGGTGGCGCTCAAGGTGGACGAGCGGCTGTGGAACGAGGGTGGTCTGCGCAAGGCCAACCGGTGGGACTCGGGACGGCCGTTGCAGGGTGGCGGGTTGACCCGTGCGCAACCGCTCGTGCTCACGCAACCCGCGCTCGCGCCGTCGGCTCTGACGCTGCTGCAGGTCTTCGTCGAGTTGAAGAAGCGGAACCGCCGGGCGGGGAGCCCGCGGTGACGCGCCCCGGCCCCCGTCACCGCCGGGTCAGCAGTGTGAGCACCTCCGCGTGCAGGGTCTGAGGGAACATGTCGAACAACTGCACCCGCGCCACCCGATAGCTCGGCATCCGGGCCAGGTCCTGTGCCAGCGTCGTCGGGTTGCAGCTCGAGTACAGCACGGTGGGCGCGCCCGAGTCCTCCAGCGCGTCGGCCAGCTCGGCGCCGATGCCCCGCCGCGGCGGATTCACGACGACGGCGTCCGGGCGGGACCGCCGTTTCTCGAACGAAAGCGCCTCCGGAGCCCGCCGTTTCTCGAACGAAAGCGCGGAGGTGGCGTCGCCGGCGGAGAAGCGCGCCCGGTCGGCCAGGCCGAGCTCCGCGGCCGTCTCCCGGGCCGCGGCCACCGCCTCGGCGGAGGACTCCATGCCCCACACGTCTCGCACGCCGGCCCGGGCCAGGTGGAACGCGAACCCGCCCACCCCGCAGTACAGGTCCCACGCCGCCGCCGGCAGGCCGGCCTCGGCGACCCACGCCGCCGCCGTCGCGTACAGCCCCTCGGTCACCGCGGTGTTCGTCTGGAAGAACCCCTGCGGGCGCAGCCGCAGGCCGATCCCGTTCAGTTCCATCCGCAGGGTCGGCCCGCCGGCGAGCACGATCTCCTCGTCGCCCTCGGGCAGGGCCACGTGCTCCGGCAGCAGGTTCGCGCTCACCACGGCGGCGGGTGTCCCGCGCGCCGCGAGGTCGTCCAGCAGCCCCGGCACCGCCGCGCGCAGCGCGTCCAGCCGGTCGGCGGAGCGCAGCACGAACCGGACCATCGCCTCCCGGTCGGGGGAGAGCGTCACGATCACGTTCTTCAGCTCGCCCGTGCGGGCGGCGACGTCGTAGGGCTCCAGCCCGGCCGCCGTCACCGCCGCCGCGCACGCGTCGAACACGCCTTCCATGCCGGCCTCGTACAGGCCGCAGTCGCGCAGGTCCACGCCGGCGCCGTCGTGATGCCGGGGGTGCTGGCGCGGGTCCAGGATGCCCAGCCGCGGCGCCGCCGCCGACCCCGTGACCACGAGCTTCGCCTTGTTCCGGAATCCGGCCTCCGCGGAGGCGAACGGCTCACCCACGACCGTGTCCGCGTCGACCGCGTCCGCCAGGGCGGCCAGCACCGCGGCCTGCTTGTCCGCGAGCTGCCGGGCGTACGGCACGCCCATCAGCGGGCAGGAACGGCACTCGCCGACGTCGAAGTGGGGGCACTGCACGGGCGTCGCCTCAGCCCTCGAGGCTGACCCGCAGGCCGGGCCGGTCCAGGCGGATCGCGAGCTGCTCGAGGGCCAGCTCGGCGGCCGCGGCCAGGTCCGCGTCCACGTCCATCACCATGCCGGTGAGCACGGGCAGGGCGGACTCGAGGTCCTCGGGGCGGGCGAGGGCGCCCAGCGCGGACGCGGCCGACGCGCGGACCTCCGGGTCCGGGTCGGCACAGCCGGCCCGCACCGCGTCCACGAGGGCGCGGTCGACGGCGGCGTCGCGGCGCAGCGAGCCGGCCCGGGAGGCGATCACGAGGTGGGCCGCCGAGCGGACGTCCGCCTCGGGGGCGGTGAGCGCCCCGGTCAGGGCGGGCAGCGCGCTGCGGTGCCACGCGTGCATCAGGGCCAGCGCGCTGCCCGCCCTGAC
>NZ_RBLN01000460.1:0-951 GCF_003989405.1 Micrococcus sp. HSID17227
CGCCGTCGTGGTGCTGGCCCGCCTCGGCCTGCACCAGGCGGACGACGAGCCGGAGCGACTGGCCCACGCCCTCGCCGACGCGACCCGGGACGCCCGCATCCCCGTGCTCGGCTGCCTGACCGACGTCGTCTCCCCGCGCTACCGCGGGGCCACGCTCGGCGCCGCCGGTCCCGTCGACGACGACGCCGAGCCCGGCTCCCTGCAGCCCGGTCTGCCCTTCTACCCGTCGCCGCAGCAGGCCATGACCGTGCTCGGCGCGCTCGCGGACTACGTCCACTGGCGCCGCCAGGAGGTCGGCGAGCCGCTCGAGCCGACCGGCCTGCACCCGCACGAGGCCGAGGAGCTCGTGGAGGCGGCCGCCGCGCGTGCCGAGGGCACCGAACTCGTCCGGCTCTCCGACGAGGAGACCGAGACGCTGCTGGGCCACTACGGGATCACCGTGCTGCCCTCGGCCCGGTTCGAGACCGCCGACGAGGCCGTGGCGGCCGCCGAGCGGCTCGGCTTCCCCGTGGCGCTCAAGGCCGTGGACCCCCACCTGCGGCACCGACTCGACCTGGGCGGCGTCCGCCTGAACGTGGTGGACGCCGACTCCCTGCGCCGCAACGTCGAGCACATGCGCCGTCTGCTCGCGCCGTTCGGCGTGCGCGAGCTCGAGGTCCAGGCCATGGCCCCCGCCGGCCAGGCCTGCATGCTCACGGCGCTCGAGGACCCGCTGCTGGGCCCCGTGGTCTCCTTCGGCATCGCCGGCGACGCCACGGACCTGCTGGGGGACTGGGTGCACCGCGTGCCCCCGCTCACGGACCGGGACGTGGCCCGCATGGTCCGCGCCCCCCGCGCCGCCGTGAAGCTGCGCGGCACCGGCGGGGTGCCCTCCGTCGACCTCGCCGCGCTGGAGGACCTCGTGGGCCGCGTCAGCGTCCTCAAGGACGACCTGCCGCAGGTCGCCCGCCT
>NZ_RBLN01000461.1:0-232 GCF_003989405.1 Micrococcus sp. HSID17227
ATAAGAGGTGCAGGTGAAGACAGTAAGGTGTCGGCTACAACTAAGAAGTCGCGAGGTGTGTTGAAACGAGTTAGGGTAGTTGATGCAAGAATGATAACAATGGATTCGACCAAGAGGGGAGGAGTGAGAGCGAGAAAAGGATGAAGAATGCGAGAGGATATACGTGAAGTAGCGTTGAAAATGTGGAGTAGTGACGTACCGGGTGTGAAAGGCTGTTTTTTTTTTTTTTTTT